>JAAZLU010000168.1 GCA_012799165.1 Clostridiales bacterium | reverse complement strand
TCCGCCGCTCGCCGGGCCGCAATTAAAAGCTTTTATTCCTCGCCTCTCCTTCTCCGGCGCTCTTCTGCCAGGAAGGTGGCCACATCGATTCCGTGGGAGTTTCTTCCGAATCCCATGTCGATGCCTGTCTTGACGGCATCATCGGGGATAACCTGAGTGCCGCCTGCGCAAATTATCAATTTGTCTCTTACGCCCTTCTCCACGCAGAGATCGTGAATTCTCTTCATATTCTTGTAGTGGATATTGTCGTGAGAGATTATGGTGGACGCAAGTATCGCCTCGGAGTTCGTCTCTATGGCCGCGTCGACCATCTTTTCCACAGGCACGGAAGTTCCGAGGTAGATGCACTCTATGCCCCACTTCTCGATTCCGCCGTGCTTGATGTTCATTATCTCGCGCATTCCTACGGAGTGCTCGTCCTCACCGACCGTTCCGCAGACGACCCTCATATGAGGTCCGTCCTGGAATTCTCGGTAGAGCTCCTCGTCGGACATATGGCGGGGCGGTTCGGGGATTTCCAGAGTATCGATATCGATATCGAAATCCACTTTACCCTTCATCTCTATCCTAGTGCCTTCGGATTCGTGCAGCACTTCTCTGGAAATGACTTCGGGGTCCACCAGTCCCATGCGCCTTCCTATCTCCAGAGCCGCGGCTTCCGCAGCCCTCACATAGGTCGGCAGGCACATTGTCAGCATTATGGTTCCATCCGCAGCCCATTCCATCTCAGGTCTTATGGTGCGGCCATCTCTGTACTTGGCGGTCTCCTCGAGCCTTCTTTCCACACAGTCGCTCTCGTCGAGCTCGTCGATGTAGACGATCTTGCTTCTGTCCTCGAAGGTGCAGCCTCCGATGAGTTCTGAAGGATTCTCGGGATTCGCGCCGTACTGCTCTACATTGTTGTAGCCGTAGTGCGCTGTAACCGGAGCCATGTAGTCCTCATCTCTTGCGAAGATTCTGCCGACGCCGACGCCGCCCTCAATCTTGCGAGCGATTCCGTCGCCGTTCCTTGCGGGATACTGCGCCGAGTCGACGAAGAAGCCTTCTTCTACCGCCTTGAAGTAACCGCCGACCTCGACGATTTCCTCCATAAAGAGCACTGCTCTTTCCTTGATGTCTCTAACGGTCTCGCCCAAGGGTCCGTCCATCTTGAGTTCGACCATCTCCATAAGGCCGTCGAGTCCGACGAGAGTCTGCTTTGCGGTATCCACAGCCTCGATGTTGTAGATATGCCAAGGCACGTTTCTGCCTTCGTCGGGCGTAATCGTGGACTGAATGTCCGCGCTAGTGAGCTTGGAGATGAACATGTTCATAACGTGGGTTACCGTCGCCTCTCTTGCGGAGGAGTCGATATACTTCGTATTCATCTGAGCTCTCATCTTATACCTGTCGCAGAAATCCCTCAAAGCTACCGCATAGGGCAGATCCATGTACATGCACGGAGCCGGCGTCGCCGTGGGGGGAACCGTGGACAAAGAGATGTTTTCGGGCTTTATGCCGACCTTCTCGGAAAACCGCGAGTTTATGGCGTGCTGAACTATCAGTTCGGGCATCACCTTCCAGGCTTCTCTTGCGGTGGCGTTGGCATTGTGGGCTCCGTCTATCTGCAATATGTCCGCCCACTGCATTATTCTCTTAGATTCGCAGGCGTCGACGAAGGATCTTACCATATTGACGTCCCTGTACAGAACGTTGTACTGGGGATCCTGGTGAGCGCCGTTGATGCCTTCTTCCGCAAACATCACGGCGATGTCCGGGCCCGCAACTCCGGAAATGTAGGAGTGATAGTTTATCGGGCGACCGACTTCGTCCTCGATCAAATCCAGAGCCTTTCTCTGAGCTCTCACCTGCTTTCTTGTGACCGGAATGCCGCCTATTCCCTGCGGAGTTCCCTCCATGAGGCCGTCTATATGCGACTGACCCATGTGGCGGATTACCATTATGTGGTCCGCGCCATGCCAGGCCGCCATCCTCATGCGTCTTATATCGTCCTCGAATCTTCCGGAGGCTATCTCCGTAGTTATCGAGGGCATCGGCTGGGGGTCTATCCCCCCGAAATATTTCGCAGGAGGCAGGGGAACGCTCTGCTCCAGAGGCTCGGAGATATCATGGTACTCGAAAGGTCCCATCTCCTTGTCTTCAGCGGGCTTCCTCCAGGTCCATCCTCTCCTTCTGGGTTCATATTTATCGAGGTCCTTGAGCAGTTCGACTATATCGATCTTTTCGTCCGGTTTTAACGCTTTCATGCTCATTCACCTCCTTTAAAAGATGCAAGCACTTTGTCCCAGCCTTCGCCTGCGGTGAGCCTGTCTCCGGCTTCCTTTATGGATATGCCTTCTAGTTTGGAGAGCTTGTAGACGCAGTGACCCGCCCCCTTACCCATGAGGCCGCGATCCATGCAGTTGTTGACAATTTTCTGAGTATCCAGGGAGGATATTCCCATCCTCAGAAGAACCGATCTTTCAACCGATGGAGTTGTATTTTTGTAACCGAGCTCCAGGAGCGGATCGACCACGAGGTCGGTCAGCTCCCAGAATCTCTGATAAAGTTCTTCGTCGGAGAGATTCGCTATATGCTTTCTTCTCTCTGCGAAATCATCCGTTCTTCTCATCCGTCTTCTCCTTCAAGCCCGCTTATTTATTTAAGCTTGCGAGCACTTCCTTAACATATTCGACACTGGAGTTAGTCTCCTCGGCAAGGAACTTGATGTCCTCTTCGCAAGGATTGAATATGTCGCGCTTGGCGCATGCCCTCCTGATGAAGGATCTCCTCATGCGGTCCACATCCAGATCCCTAACCTTGATATAGCTCGGATCCTTGGGCAGTATGATATTCTCGCCCGGTTTATCTTCAGTTTGAGGATCGCCGAATCTGATATCTATGCCGCGCTCTCTTGCAAAGGCGAGCTGAGGCTGGATATGCTTTCCTGCGCCAGTATACTCGGTCTCGGAGATTACAACATACTCATCCTCGGGGAGCTCCTGGGCCAGAGCAAATGCCGCAGCGAGAGCGGTATTGCCGGCGGGTCCCTTCTCAAGTCCCTCTAAGTTAGCGAGAGCCTCGGTGATATACATTACATCGCCCTGCGTAACCGTAACATATCTTTCGATGTAGCGAAGGGGCCTTGCGGCGCTCCTGGGTACGTCGGAGTGGTCGGGGTCGACAGCATAAGGTACGCCGAATCCCGTGTGACCCGTCGTGCAGGACTTCAGGTTGAACTGCTTGTCGGATGCCATGGAAAGTCCCACTAGATCTATCGAGGCAGCTACGATTTCAGTATCATCGGCTCCGGCCTTGCGAGCACCGCGCACGGTTCCGGTTATCATTCCACCGCCTGCGGAGGTGCAGACGATCATCGCCGGATCCTTGCCGTATCTCTCTCTGCACTGCATTATTATCTCGTAACCGAGGGTCTCGACACCTGCAATCGCATAGGGAGAGTACAACGAAGCGTTAAAATATCCCGTATCCTCAAGTATCGAAAGATAAGTGTAGAAGAGCTCGGGCCCGACGGTCAGCTGTACGACTTCCGCGCCGTAGGCTTCACATCTGCGAGCCTTCTCGATGATTTCTGGCTGGCCTATTCCCTTGGAGTCGAAGCACTCCTGGACAATGATGGCCTTGAGGCCCTGCATGGCGGCTTGGGATGCAACTGCGGCTCCGTAGTTTCCGGAAGTTGCAGCCATAACTCCCTTAAATCCAAGCTTCTTGGCATGATGCACTGCGCAGGCGGCTCTTCTTGCCTTGAAGGAACCGGAGGGGTTGGAGGCTTCGTCCTTTGCCAGTATGGTTGCACCGTATCCCGGCTTTGCATACTTTCTTGCAAGCTTGGAGAGATTGCGCAGCTCGAGCATGGGGGTGTGACCTACGCCCCAGAGTCTCTGAATTCTCTCGACTTCCTCGAGCGTATAGCCGGTGGACTTCATGAGTTCCTCATAATCGAAGCGAAGCTCGCCGGATTCGAATTCTTCGTAATTGAGTTCGAGAGCGTCCTTCATGATTTCGTTGTTTCTTCCCATGACGGAAGCATAATCTTTAGCTAATTTCATTATTTGTCACCTCCATCTTCTGCCATAAGAGCCCTGAGCTGATGGTCTATCTGAATGAGTTCAGGAACAAACTTCCCGTAGTCGTGCGTGTAGTAGGGATTAACTTCGATGAGCCTGCCGTACTCGATGCGGTTTGTGGCCGTCTCAATTTCGACCTGATCGCCTATCTCGGCATCCGCAAGGAGAGTACCTTTGACCCACATCTCAAGAGGTACGGAGGCGGTATCCTCGGGAAGCCCCGGGGCTCTTTCGTCCGCTTCGAGCACCACTCTGTGAATGCGCACCCAATCACCTTTTTTTGCCATTTCTTATCTCCTTTCTTCGGGCACCGGAGGCCTTCCGTCCGCCCGTACGAACAATTTATTTAACTGCCTCGCGAGGAGGCCTGCGCTTGAATTTACAGGCCCTCCACGCAAAAGACTATTTACTTGAC
Organism: Clostridiales bacterium; assembly: GCA_012799165.1. Lineage (GTDB taxonomy): Bacteria > Bacillota > Clostridia > Peptostreptococcales > Anaerovoracaceae > RUG11894. The sequence goes on along the minus strand of JAAZLU010000168.1, from coordinate 7,284 downwards.
AATTTTCCTGTCTTCTCTGATGAGCTTTCTGAAGTCGCCCATAATTGCCCTAGGAATAGGCAGGGAGATCATCGTGTGAAGTCCGGGATCGGCGTTGATGACCTGGGGGATCATATTGACGCACATGGCTATGGTACCCAGGCCGCCCTCGATCTCGGGGCTGTTGACGAGGTTCACATCCGGAGAACCCTTGACGATTACATAGTCGCCGGTCTGTACTCCGACCTGCTCGGGCTCGATCTGCTGCGGGTGATGCATATGAACCGGAATTCCGTTGGAAAGCACGGCATCCGCAGTCATGTTTACGCCTGCGCAGCTGCCTGCCGCGGCAAAGCCGTGCGGGCTCTTCCTGTCGACATCGGTCGTGATGGGCTCCATATCCTGGGAAAATTCCGCAACCTCAAGACCCATACCCGCGGCTATCATAGCGACGGATTCCTCGAATCCGACGTGACCCGACATGGTGCCCTTCGCTTTTCTATCGTAGAATTCTTCAACGGAGATTCCGATGCCCTGCTCCTCCATTACGAGTCTACCGAAAGGCGAGAGGGAGTTAACTCTTCTTGAAGTGATTTCCTTGACGTCGGTGAGCACGCCCGTCATAACCAGAACCAGCAGGTCCATGATGTGTCCGGGGTTGACGCCGGTACCGAGACAACTTACGCCGTTCTTCTTTGCGCACTCATCGAGCTTTGCAGCAAGCTCGGGCTGCTGCGCCTGAGGATAGGCCATCTCCTCTGCTGATGTGATGACGTTGATGCCCTGATTCATGATGTAGCAGAGCTTATCGAAAGCTCCGGCAGTGAACGAATCCGTGCAGAGCAGAACGATGTCCGCAGCGCCGGGCTTGATTACATCTTCGTAAGTGCCGATGAGAATATCCTCGCGATCTCCTCTTTCGGTCTTTATATAGTCGTACATGGAGGTTCCGAGCTTCGCGCCTCTTCCGACGACGCCGACAATCTCGATGCCTTCTTTGTGCAGTATCATGTCGGCCATTCCGCCACCCATAACACCAAGACCCCAGATGATCACTTTAACTTTTTTCATATTCTTTCCTCCTTGTTTTAAATGCGCTTTGCGCAAAGAATGACGAATTGCTTTCACTATATTAATTATGCAAAAATCATGCCAAACATCTTTTGGGGGTATTTTTGCTCAATTAGTGCCTCTTACGCGGACAAGCGCAGGATATTCTAGAACTGTAATAAAGTTTAAGGCAAATATTCTTGCTCTTAGCGCAAAATTATTTGCGTATTTTGTGGGTTTTATATGAATTTGCTCTCGCGTTGCAAAACCCTTGTTTAAAAATTTTAGTTTTCCATTTCTTAATTCTACACTAAAGTTCTTCCTCAGAGCTGTCTCTATATTTTTTTATCTTGTGCTGAAGAGTCTGCCTCTTAATCTTAAGATGATCTGCGGCTCTGGAAATATTGCCTCCGCTGGCCAACAAGGCGCTCTCTATCATCTCTCTTTCCACTCGGGCCATATACTCACTTAACCCGCCTTCACCGAGTCCGTACAGCTCGACCGCAGGCAGGCTCTTTCGGCGACTTATAACCAAGTCGTCAGCTTCTATAACATGATCCCCCTTGTCCAGCAGGGACATGGCGGACATTATTATATTCTCAAGCTCGCGCACATTTCCGGGGTAGTCGTAAGATAGCAGCTTTTCCCTCGCCCCCTCCGAAAGCATCCAGGCTTGTCGGTCGTACTTCTCGTTGTACTTATCCATGAATTTTTCCGCGAGCAACACTATATCGCCTCGCCTTGCACGCAGAGGCGGTATGGCTATGCGCAGGACCGCGATTCGAAAATAGAGATCCTTCCTGATTCTTCCTTCGCTTATCAGCTGTTCGGGAGGCTCATTGACAGTCGCTATTATCCGCACATCCACAGGTATGTCTTTAGTTCCGCCGACCCGCCTGATGTAGTTTTCCTGAAGCACGCGTAGCAGCTTAACCTGAAGGTTCGGCGGCATGGTGTGCACTTCGTCGAGCAGAAGGGTTCCGCCGTCCGCCTGCTCAAAAAGTCCGGGCCTGTCTATAGCACCCGTAAATCCTCCCTTGCTCGTTCCAAATAGCAGTCCCTCCAAAAGATTTTCGGGAACGGCGGCACAATTTTGCGCTAGAAAAGGCATCTTAGCCCTGTCGCTCGCATAGTGAATCGATTGCGCTATCAGCTCCTTACCGGTTCCGGTCTCTCCGTAGATTATGCAGCTCGCGTTGGTCTTTGCCGCCCTCTTGGCGAGCTCCAGAGTCTCCAAAAACTCCGGGCTTTCGCCGAATATATCCGAAAACTCGTAGCGCTTTATAGCCTTTTCGCGCGAACTTCTCGGCGCATCTATCTCCTTGCGAAGCTCTATAATCGTGTCGGTCATCTGCTGAAGATCCGTAATATTGCGCGCTATCTCGACCGCGGCGATTATTTCTCCCTTGTCCATCACGGGCACGGTCGTGTTCAAGGTAGTAATCTGCTTTCCGTCCTTATTCAGGTAGGTCTGCTCCTTGTTCCATGTGCTCCTGCCGCTCTGAAGAGCTTTTATAAGCGTTGAATTTTCAGCATTTAAGTGTTTGAATATCTCGGAGAAAGGCTTCTTTAAAACCTCCCTGCTCTCCATCTTTTCGAGTCTTGCCATCGAGCGGTTGTAGATTACGCTGTTTCCCTGGGCATCCACCACGTGGACCCCCTCTTCGAGCAGCTGCAACACATTTTGAAGGCATATAATATATTCTCTGTTTCTCATGGGTCCTCCGCGCATTTTTTTGCATCTTGCGCAAATATATTTGCACTATTTATATCTTATCGCAAAAGCAATCTCTTTTCCACAGCAAATGACGAAAACTTTGCAGCGGCTTTAAATCCATTGTTATCCTATAACTCTTTTTGATTTTCTTACAATGGATAGAATAGCTTGTATCACTTTTGCCGCCTCGCTTATGCTATAATCTTTTTCGGAGGAAACTATGCGTATAAGAAAAGACACGGATATACTCGATAAAGAAGAGATAGATTTGATAGCAAGCTGCTCGGACGCACTGGCTCACCCGGCGCGAGTCGAGATTTTTCGCTTTGTTTATAGAACCAATCTGAACAGGAGCTCCGTCTGCAACAAGGACATCGTCGAGGAGTTCGATTATGCTCAGGCGACAATCTCGCAGCACATTTCCAAGCTCACGGGTTCGGGCCTTCTGGAGATCCAGAAGAAAGGAAACCGCAACTATTATTTTGTCAGCTTAGGAGTGCTCTCAAGATATCTGAACGCCGTCAAAAAACTCAACGAATAAGAATTCTCCGTTTCCTGTAGAGAAGTCGCGAATGAAATGCTGTTTTTGGCTGTTTTTACAATTATAAAACCCCATAAAATCAACCTTTTCAGTGTGTAGCATTAGTCTGACATCAGGGGTTTTAGGAAATGCAATATGATAACTTGTAATTTAACAAATTACAGGCTGCCAAGGAAATGGCAGCAAATCTCGCGCCCTCACCTTAATCAGCTTTCCGGTCTCATCGTTTACAATTACTTTTATATCCGGGCAATATTCAAAAAGCATTTGCCTACAATTCCCACATGGCGAAACAACAAAATTTACCTGTTTATCATGAACCGCTACTATTGTATCGAATTCTCTTTCTCCTGCGGAAATTGCAATTCCTATTGTGATATACTCCGCGCAGGAACCATGTATCCCGTCGCAATTAACTCCCTTATATATTTTTCCGTTTTTACAAAGAACTGCGCATCCGACAGTATGATTATAAACTCCGTCGTCAAAATTTTTATCCAACACATCAAGGGCAATTTTTATCAGTTTTCTGTCGTTATCCTCCAGATTGTATCTTTCCATTTTTCCTCCGATTATTTTTTAATAATGACCGTTATAGAAACCGCTTGTTATCTCATATCTGCCATATAATCAAGTTTTCTTTCTTATTTAACTCGACATTTTAAGTGTCAAAGTTATCCTGTACGCAAAACTTGCTAAATTTTTGAGTTTTACGCATAATTTTCTTATACATTCTCGATGGAATTATCATTTTCCAAAAAGTCTAAAATTGTCAATAGACGATAGCCTTTTTCGAGGTTTGAAAATGGAGTCCTGTCCATTGTTATGAGTATCTTTTTATAACCGTCATCCAGACCGCGGAAAGAGGACAGTTCTCTCTCTTTTACACCCGGGTTCTCTAAACTGTAAGTGACTTGAATATAATTTTTTCGTCCTTCTGCATCTCTTGCAACAAAATCAATTTCTTCATTCCTATTTTTCCCTATATCAACTATGTAGCCACGCCTTATGAGTTCCACATATACGATGTTTTCTATCGCACGGGAAACTTCAAGCTGACGGTACTGAATAAGCGCATTGCGAAGACCCATATCACAGACATAATACTTATTTTGTGTTTTAAGATATGCTCTTCCCTTGAGATCATAGCGTTCTACTTTGTAAAAAAGAAAAGCATCAGTTATGTGTTTCAGATAACGGCTCACAGTCTCATTATCAACAGATTTATATCCGTTGCTTTGCAATGTATTCGCTATTTTGTTCGGTGATACCGCCGAGCCGACAGATGAGCAGAGAACATGAATCACCCCGCGGAAGACTTCTTCGTTTCTTATATCATAACGATCAATCATATCTCTCGTTATAACAGTATTAGCCACCATTTCCAAATAATCTCTTTTGGCGGGAGCATCCGGCTCTGTAACAGCATACGGCAAAGAACCGAATAAAATATACTCATCTAAGGCTTCTTTTTTATCTCCTTTGCGAAAAGAATAAAACTCTTGAAATGATAGAGGAAAGCATTTTATTTCTATACCTCTGCCTCGAAATATTGTGTTGATATCACTCGAAAGCAGTTTTGAATTTGAACCCGTTACATAGATATCGGTGTTATATTCGCTGCGAATTTCATTGAGAATTTCTTCAAAACCATCAACCATCTGAATTTCATCGAGCAGAAGATAATACTTCTCATCGTCCGCAAATTGACCTAGTAAATATGAATATAACTTGTCGGACTTGCGCAAATTCTCCCATTTTTTCATATCGAAGGCAATCTTTATGATATGGTCAGTTTGAACTCCCTCATCTAGCAAATAGCGATAAAACAGTTCGTTTAATAAGATTGATTTACCGCAGCGTCTGACACCGGTTATGATTTTAACCAAATCCTTGTGTCTATAACGGATAAGTGTGTTGAGCAGGTTTTCTCTTTTAATAAACATGACGACCTCCTTAACACATTATATGCGTAAAACTTTTATTTTGCAAAAGTTTTACGCATAATATTGTAAATTTGTTTCCATTATAAAAGTTTACGCCATGCAAATTCTGTATAATAGCCTGATATTTTCAAATTTCATACTTTGTGGAAGCTCTGGAACCCTTTTGCTTACTTAAGTTTTTCCTCTTTTAACATTATTATGACATCCTCTAAAGATTTATAAAAAAACAAAAAATCGACCCTTGACTACGGAAGCCTACGGTCGATTTCTATTAAGATTATTCCGATTAGAAAATCAGAGTCTCGTAGCCTTCTTCAGCATACGGAGCGATGCCTGCATGACCCATCATATCGCTCAGCATGGGGATGCCGGAAGCAAGATTTGCTTCGTAGACGCCTAAAACCTTGGAACAGGCCAGGCAGACGCCTACGATGGTTTTGTCTTCTTTCAACCCCAGATAGAGGGGATTCTTTTCTTCTTCGAGAACCGGAATAAGCTTACAGGAAGCACCTTCCATAACGAGTTTTACTTCGTGTCCCTTGGCTTTGAGCTGCTTTGCATTCATTAGGGCATGCAAAAAGCACATTTTTTCGCCTTCCATAGTATAAATCAAATATTTCTTAATCATCTAAATCCTCCTGTAAAATTATTATGTTCTTATTATATAACAGCCACGCATACCGAAGTGATACAACACTTTCTACCCCTGACTGGGGTAATAGAAAAAGTGTTATAGCAAATATCGTCCGTATCCACTCCATAAATTGGACTTGCGGAATCGCTCTAAGATTGTAGTGTTCTACAATATAAATTTACATTCATATCGAACAACAAACTATATAAATCTCAGCGGGAGGCTTCATCGTAGAAGTTTAGGATATGGGCAAAAAGCTCCTCGTTGATTTGATTGGCCAAAGCGCGGTCGGTACTCTCGACCAACTCCCTGCGAATTTGAATAATTTTCTCTCTGCGCTCGCCTTCCGGCAGATTTTTTATGCCGCTCATCTTTGTAGCAAAATCATCCTTGAGTTCTTTAAGATAAGCGCCTGCATTTCTTACCATCCATTTTACTACAAGCTGCTCCCCCCCTATAGTTAGATCTCTGATTTCCCGCTCTCTTTATCCCGACAATTAACCCGATATATAAATGCAGGGTTAACTCTAATGCAACTTTATTTTAATTCTTCTCGAAATCGAAGATGCCCGCGCCGCTGAGGGTTACCGTCAAAGTTAATAGCTTCTTATCCCTCATTACGCTCAGGCTCACCTGATCGCCCACACGGTAGCGCACCAGCACCGTGTTGAGCTTATTCATAGAACCTACCTGCGTTCCGTCGATGGCTGTAATGACATCGCCGCGCCGCAGCCCCGCCTTTTCAGCCCCGCCGCCGGAGGCCACGGAATCGATGTAGATGCCTACGGCCGTTCCAAAATACTCCTCGAGCGTATCGGAATTGTACTCCCTCTGCTCCTGCAAACTGATGCCTCTGATGCCAAGATACGGGCGCTCGTAATGACCTTCGCGCATAATCTGCTCGACTATCGGCTTGGCCACATTTATGGGTATAGCAAAGCCCATGCCCTCGCCGCTTTCGGCCTTTGCGGTATTTATGCCGATAACCTCACCCTCGCTGTTGAGCAGCGGTCCACCGCTGTTTCCGGAATTGATGGTCGCGTCGGTCTGCATAAGCCCCTCCATTTCGAATGAGCCACCCATACCATTCGACACCACTATACTCCTGTCCAGACCGGAAATTATCCCCTGAGACATCGATCGCTCAAAATTGAGACCCAAGGGGTTTCCTATCGCAGCTGCGTACGAGCCTATCTTCATCTCGTCGGAATCTCCAAGCTCGGCAGCGGTAAGTCTTGTCTGCGGCTCTATTTTTACGACGGCGAGGTCCAGCACCGCATCGGTCCAGAGCACCTTGCCCTCGACATCCGCTCCGTCGAAGAGGCTGACTGTTATGGACTTCATATTGCCGTCGTTAACTACATGGGAATTCGTTAGAATATATCCCGCTTTATCGATTATAACTCCGGTGCCCACT
>JAAZLU010000167.1 GCA_012799165.1 Clostridiales bacterium | reverse complement strand
CCATCCACTTCATATCGACGATGCGCAGGAGGATCATGCGCTCGATCTCCCTCATGCGCTCGATTCCGACCTCCTGCTCCTTCGCCTGATAGAACTCCTCGTACATATGCATTATGTCTTCGTTGAGGATGTCCCTGTCCAGAACCCGCAGCTGCTCGGGGCTGTAGCTTATTTCCCTAAAACGCGGGTTAATCGCGTTGAGCCTTGCGTTGAGGGTCTTAAAATCCCAATCCGCCGGATTCTTGCCGGTGGCCGTTACATAGTCTAAAATCTCGTTCACCCCGTCCTGCATCATCCCCACGATGTGCTTGCGCAGGTCCTCGCCATGGAGCACCCTGTTGCGCTCGCCGTAGATTATGCTGCGCTGGCGGTTCATTACGTCGTCGTACTGCAGCACATATTTTCTGATGCCGTAGTTGCGACTCTCGACCTTCTTCTGCGCATTTTCGATGGTGCGCGAGAGCATGCCCGCCTCTATCGGCTGATCCTCCTCCATGCCCATGCGCTCCATCAGCGTCTGTATCCGTTCGCCGCCGAAGAGCCTCATCAGGTCGTCGTCGAGGGCCACGAAGAACTGCGTGCTGCCCGGGTCTCCCTGGCGGCCGCTTCTGCCGCGCAGCTGATTGTCGATGCGCCTGGCCTCGTGCCTCTCCGTTCCGATAATATGAAGTCCCCCGAGAGCAATCACCCTCTCCTGTTCGGGCTTGCGTTCGGCAGCGAAACGCTCCAAAAGCTCGTGATACTTCTCCCGCGCCTCGATCAGCTCCGGATCTTCAAGCGGTACGAAGCTGCTCGCAAAGGAGATCGCCTCCTCCTCGTAGCCGAGCTTCTTCATCTCCTTTTTCGCCTCGAAATCCGGGTTTCCGCCCAGGATTATGTCGGTACCTCTACCCGCCATGTTCGTCGCTATCGTCACCGCACCCTCGCGGCCGGCCTGCGCGACGATCTCCGCCTCTCGCATATGCTGCTTCGCATTGAGCACATTGTGCGGCACGCCGCTGCGCCGCAGAAGCTCCGAAAGCAGCTCGGACCTTTCAACCGAAATGGTTCCCACGAGCACCGGCTGACCGGTCGCATGACGCTCGATAATCTCCGCCAGCACCGCCCTGTACTTGCCGCGCGCGGTCGCGTAGACCGAATCGTCCATGTCGTCCCTTATAATGGGTTTGTTAGTCGGAATCTCCACGACCTGCATGTTGTAGATATCCGTAAATTCCTCTTCCTCGGTCTTTGCGGTACCCGTCATGCCCGCGAGCTTTTTGTACATGCGGAAGTAATTCTGAATCGTAATCGTAGCCAAGGTCTTCGACTCGCTCTGAATCTTTATGCCTTCTTTCGCCTCTATGGCCTGGTGCAGACCTTCCGAATAGCGCCTGCCGAACATAAAGCGCCCGGTAAACTCGTCGACTATTACGATCTCGCCGTCCTTTTCTATATAGTCCACGTCGCGCTTCATAAGGTTGTGAGCCTTGAGCGCTATCTGCACGTGGTGGTTAATCTCCATGTTTTCCGGGTCGGAGAAGTTCTCTATCTTAAAGAAACTCTCGCACTTTGCGACTCCTCGCTCCGTAATCGATACGGTCCTGTCCTTTTCGTCGACAGTAAAGTCGCCGGTGGGCTCAGCGCCGTCCTCGGGTTTTTCGCCCCGTTCAAGCGTGCGCACAAAGCCGTCGGCTATCTTGTAGAGCTCCTTCGATTCCGTCCCCATGCCGGAAATTATGAGCGGCGTTCGCGCCTCGTCGATGAGTATCGAGTCGACCTCGTCCACGATGGCGTAGTTGAGCTCGCGCTGCATCTGGTCGCGCTTGTAGATGGCCATGTTGTCGCGCAGATAGTCGAAGCCGAACTCGTTGTTCGTGCCATAGATGACGTCCGCGTTGTAAGCCGCCCGTCTCTCCTCGCTGTCCAGACCGTGCACGATTACGCCCACCGAAAGGCCAAGGAAGGTGTAGAGCTTGCCCATCCACTCGCAGTCGCGTCTGGCCAGATAGTCGTTCACGGTAACCACATGAACCCCCTTGCCCGTAAGAGCATTGAGGTAGACCGGTAGCGTCGCGACGAGGGTCTTGCCCTCGCCGGTCTTCATCTCCGCGATATTTCCCTCATGAAGCACGACCCCTCCGATGAGTTGCACGTGGAAATGCTTCATCCCCAGAGTCCTCGTCGCGGCCTCCCTGCACACGGCAAAGGCCTCCGGAAGGATGTCGTCGAGAGTTTCCCCCGCGGCGAGCCGCCCCTTAAACTCGTCCGTCTTAGCCCTAAGCTCGCCGTCCGAGAGCCCCTGCATCCTCCCGTCCAGCGCCTCTACTTGAGCGACAATCTTTTCGATCCTACGGATCTCCTTAGTATTCCAATCGCCGAATATTCTCTCTAAAAATCCCATTCAAAAAATCTCCTATTTTTACAACTGTATATTTTGTGTATTTGCATTATTGCTCTGCGCCGAAAATTCGCCTCTTTTGACCGGTCCGAGCCTCCATTGACCGCGCCAAGGCAGAATCCTCCTTTGAGCGCGCCGCAGCGACGCACCACACCACTAACATACAACAAAACCGAAGCCCGCGCTCCGAGAAGTAATTATAACATTAAAAAAGGCCGGTGGATAGACGGAGAGAGAAGAATTTGGGAAAAATTTACATAAACATCTATGCGTAAACAAATCTTAGGTTTCCGCATTCAGGCATCACACTTGGCTATCGAGCAAAACTGCCAAAAATCTAAATTGCTATGTAAAGTGCAGCATTCTTCATTATGATGGATAATGCCTGCAGAGAATATATGGGCGGTAAATTCTACAAATTCGCAACCTTGTTCCGCAAAAACGCAACTTACTTCCGTACAAATTCTCCTTTCGATTAGAATTTCTTAAGAGAGCCATTTTTATGCTGCCTGCATAAGGTGTTTTCGATTAGAATTCCTTAAGGAGACTATTTTTATGCCGCCAACCGCTGAAAGGCTTAAATACCTGCGCGAAAGAGAAGAGCTTACACAAGCTCAACTTGCTGATAAAATAGGCATAAATGTGCAGACCTACAAAGGCTACGAGCAAGGTCGGCGCGAGATGCCCTCGTCAATACTAGCAGACCTGTGCAGGTTCTATAATGTGAGCGCGGACTTCGTCCTAGGACTTGTTGATCTACCGTATTCGGTGGCTTCACCCGAAGACGAAACAATCGAACTCTACCACTCCTTTTCCGAAAGAGACAAGACAATCATCAGAGATATGGTTCAGAGCATCTCCCGCCTATACAAAATAAACGACAATTAATTGTAGAGCTTTCGATGGATGCAATATCAAAGCCATGCTGAGTACATGGCGCGCTGTTCCTTGCAGATTTTTTCGAGCCATTTAAATCCCAAATCTTGCCAATTATTTTTGCAGAGGGTTAAGAGAAAAGGTGTTCGGCAACACAGAAATTCGAACGAATAAATGTTACGCCTG
>JAAZLU010000166.1 GCA_012799165.1 Clostridiales bacterium | reverse complement strand
TGGCAAACGCGGGATATAATTTTGAGCAGATTTTGAAATATTATTATACTGGGGTGGAAGTCGAGACTCTCCTGACGCTATATGAAAGTATCGGATTTTGATTACGAACTCCCCAAGGAGTTGATAGCGCAGCAGCCCTGCGAGCGGAGGGACGCCAGCAGGATGCTCGTTGTCGACAGGAAGAGCGGGGAGTTTTTGCACAGGCATTTTTATGATGTACTCGAGTATGTGAATCCGGGCGACTGTCTGGTATTTAACGACTCGAAGGTTATACCCGCGCGGCTGTATGGAACTAAAGAAAGTAGCGGAGCGCGCGTCGAATTTTTGTTATTAAAAAGGGTTGAAGGCGATCTCTGGGAGAGCCTCGTCAGGCCGGGGAGAAGACTCGGCGACGGGGATATCGTTGTTTTCGGCGAAAATGGCGAATTGCGGGGGGAAATAACGGGGCGTGGGGAAGATGGCTCGCGGCTCGTAAAATTCGCTTATTCGGGTGATTTTATGCCTCTTCTCGAAAAGCTGGGTGCTATGCCTCTTCCGCCCTACATCGAGCGCGCTGCGCGCGAGGAGGATAAGGAGCGCTACCAGAATGTTTATGCGTCGCAGGAAGGCTCCGTGGCCTGCGCGACCGCCGGGCTTCACTGGACGCCCGAGCTGCTGCGGAAGGCTAAGGAGAAGGGCATTAAGATTGCCTATGTGACCCTCCATGTGGGACTTGGAACCTTCAGACCTGTCAAGGCTGAAAATGTGGAAGATCACCATATGCATTTCGAGGAGTACAGCGTTTCCGAGGAAGCCGCGCGAATAGTAAATGAAACGAGGAATGCCGGAGGGCGCATAGTAGCCGTCGGAACCACGGCCTGTAGAACGCTCGAGAGCGCCTGCGCGGACGGAGAGCTTTTGCCGGGAAGCGGTTCCACCGGAATATTTATATATCCCGGTTACGAATTTAAGCTCACAGACAGGCTCATCACCAATTTCCATCTTCCCAAGTCGACCCTGCTGATGCTGGTTTCGGCTTTTTATACGAGGAAAGGGATGCTCGAAGCTTACGGGGAAGCGGTGAGAGAGCGCTATAGATTTTTTTCTTACGGTGATTGCTGCTTTATACTTTAGGATGGAAGATGCGCGGGCGAGCTTTGGCACAAATAAATCTATGCGGAGGCTTTACCCGATAATGAGATATAAATTTTCAATAGCGAGCAAGATATGAAAAACGCAGTTACATTTGATTTATATAAAACCGATTCAGGGACGAGAGCCAGGCGCGGCTGCTTACATACCCCACACGGGGATGTACAGACCCCTGTCTTTATGCCCGTCGGAACTCAGGCGACCATCAAGGCTATGAAGCCCGAAGATGTTGCGGGGCTCGGCCATGAGGGAGTTAACATAATCCTTTCGAATACCTATCACCTTTATCTGAGGCCGGGTCATGAGATTGTGAGGAAGGCCGGGGGGCTTCATAAGTTTATGAATTGGAAGGGCGCGATTCTTACGGACTCCGGGGGATTTCAGGTGTTTTCGCTGGGAGACCTGCGCAAGATTACAGAGGAGGGTGTCGAATTTCGCTCCTTTATCGACGGCAGCAAGCACATGTTTACGCCGGAGAAGAGCATGGAGGTTCAGAATGCGTTGGGCAGCGATATAATTATGGCTTTCGACGAGTGCGCGCCTCCGGATGCGGATAGGGGATATATAAAAAAATCGCTGGAGCGGACAACCCGCTGGCTTAGACGCTGCAAGGACAGCCATAAGGATGTCGAAAGGCAGAGCTTGTTCGGAATAATGCAGGGCGGATTTTTTAAGGATCTGCGCTACGAGAGTGCGATGCAGATATGCGAGCTGGATTTGCCGGGATATGCCATAGGGGGACTTTCGGTCGGCGAGCCGAAGGAAGTTATGTACGATGTGCTGGATAACTGTGTGGAGCTCTTGCCTTCGGATAAGCCCAGATATCTGATGGGCGTAGGATCTCCCGATTGTCTGTTTGAGGGCGTGGAGCGGGGTATAGACATGTTCGACTGTGTGCTTCCGACCAGGATTGCCAGAAACGCTGCGGCTTTTACCTCCGTCGGAAAGGTAAACCTGCGGAACGCGGTCCATACCGACGATTTTGAGCCCTTAGATCCGAATTGCGACTGCTACTGCTGCAGAAACTATTCAAGGGCATACCTTAGGCATCTTTGCAAGAGCAACGAAATTATGAGTTCCATGCTGCTTACGGAGCATAATCTTTATTTCCTCGTGCGCACGATGGAGAAGATTCGAGAGGCGATAGAGGAAGACAGATTCCTTGAATACAAACAGGAATTTTTTGATAGTTACGGAGAGTTTTGATGCTAAGTTGTCCGTCCGCCGGAATCTGCGGAGGCTGTCAGATTCATCTGGCCTCTTACGAAGAGCATCTAGCGGAAAAAGAAAGAAATTTAAGAAAGATATTGCGGGACGCGGATTTGGAGAAACATTCCGGCTCGATTTCTCCATGCCCGGATAGATTACACTACCGCAACAAGATGGAGTACAGCTTCGGAAATGAGGCGATAGGAGCTTCGCTGGAACTTGGACTGCACGCCAAGGGGCGCTATATGTCCGTGGTTTATGCTGGAGCCTGCCTTATCGCTCCCGAGGATTTCAATAAAATTGTTAATGCCGTCAGGGATTTCACGAGAGAGAAGGCTTACGATTTCTACCACAGAAAGCGTGACGAAGGCCTGCTCCGGCATCTGATTTTGAGGCGCGGCGTTCGGACGGGCGAGATTTTGGTAAATATCGTTACGACCGGCGGTTCATTCGATGAAGATGGATTTTTAAAAGTCGTGCTCGGAGCGGAAACCGAG
>JAAZLU010000165.1 GCA_012799165.1 Clostridiales bacterium | reverse complement strand
TGGAATATGCTGCGGTTCCCTACGAAAAGCAGTATGTGCTTATAGACAGTGCTGGCATGGTGCTGCGCATAAGCGATACCGAGCCCGCACTGCCTCTGCTGGGGAACATGGCTATCAGCGATATGACGCCGGGAAAGCCTCTTCAGGTGGATCAGGCCTATATGCTTACCGATACTCTTGAGCTACTTCAGGTAGTTGAGGAGAACGATATTTACTTTAAGCGTGTCGATTTTTCGACGGTGATAATCCGTGCATACATATACGATGAACTCTACTGTGAAGGTACGCCTTCGAACATCACGAAAAATATGGAGAGCCTTCAGAAGCTCCTGCAGGAGCTCTATCGTCAAGATGTGAGCAGGGGGGTCATCAGGGTGGGTAACGACGGCTATCTGGCCTTCAGCCCCACCGAGTAGGTGAAAACGGGTATTTTTTGCTCTTTTTTCACAATATGTTGTGTAAAGCTCGTGCAAATATACCTGTATTATGCTACAATTATTACGTATAAATATAAAATTTTTACAGGAGGCCAGATATGTCCCCAATGCTGCAATTTGAAAAACCTGAAGAGAGTTCGGCCAACATCAAGGTTATAGGCGTCGGCGGCGCGGGCTGCAACGCCGTCAACAGGATGATAGAGTCGAATCTTAAAGGAGTGGAATTCATAGCCGTCAATACGGATATGCAGGCGCTTAACAGTTCCAAAGCCGAAACCAGAATTCAGATCGGAGAGAAGCTCACCAAGGGACTTGGCGCCGGAGGAAACCCAGAAGTGGGTCAGAAATCTGCCGAGGAGAGCATCGAGCTCATAGAAAAATTCCTCGAAGGCAGCGATATGGTATTTATCACCGCGGGAATGGGAGGCGGCACGGGAACCGGTGCAGCACCCATAATCGCAAGAGCCGCCAAGACTTCGGGTGCGCTCACCGTGGGCGTCGTGACCCGCCCCTTCACATTTGAAGGCAGAAAGCGCAAACAGCACTCGGATTTGGGGATTGAGTATCTCGAAAACTATGTGGATTCTCTGGTGGTAATCCCCAACGACAGACTGCTTCAGATTTCTCAGAAGAATACCAGCATGCTGGAAGCCTTCAAGATGGCCGACGATGTGCTGAAGAACGGAGTTGAGGGCATCTCGACCCTGATATCCGATGCCGGGCTCATAAACCTCGATTTTGCGGATGTAAAGACCGTGATGAGCGACAAGGGCATAGCGCATATGGGTATAGGAAGGGCTGCCGGAGAAGACCGCGTGGCAACTGCCATAAAGATGGCCATCGACAGCCCGCTGCTCGAGACGAGCATCAAGGGTGCAAAGGCCGTATTGCTGAACATAATGGGCGGTTACGATCTCGGAATGCTTGAAGTTTCGGGAGCTGCGGATTCCATAGCCAAGGAAGTGGACGACGACGCCTTCATCGTCTTCGGTACATCGATACGCGATGATATGGAGAACGAGATACAGGTTACCGTCATAGCCACGGATTTCGCAGGCAGGAGCGGTCTGGGTGAGGAAATCGAGGCGGAAGAGGAAGAAGATTCGGTTGAGGCTTCCGATGCGGAAAATTCCGAGGATGATAACGAGCCGAAGCTCTTTAACGATTTCCCGATTCCTGATTTTCTGAACAAGGATTTTACTTTATAACATCGGATTGAGTTGAAGATGCGGGGCGGCCTGTAGGGAACCGGAATACTCCGCGTTCCTGCAGGGCCGCCCCTTGTGTAAAGGGCATGAGGGAGATAAGTTCAAAGGAAAACACCACGCTTAAGACAGTCGTTTCGCTATCCCAAAAGAAAAATAGAGACGCTCTCGGAATGTATCTTTTGGAGGGTCCGAATCCGCTGCGAGAGGCGATCGAGCAGGGGGTAAGGCTTAAATATATCTTCATCGAGGCTGCTTCCTTTGAAGGAGAGGCCGAGGAGATTGCCGCTTTAGCGGAGCAACAATCCGTATCGCCGTATATTGTGGCAAATGACTGCTTTCGACTCGTAAGCGACACCGTAAACTCTCAGGGAATTGTGGGCGTCGCATTAAAGAGAGAATATTCTTTGGAGGAGCTATTTTTCCCCGGGGGCAATATCCTCGTAATAGATAGGATTCAGGATCCTGGAAATATCGGGACGATGCTCAGGGCGGCGGAGGCTTGCGGAATGGCGGGTGTTCTGATTATAAAGGGCAGCAGCGATCCCTACGGTCCGAAAGCTGTAAGAGCCTCCGCGGGGAGCATATTGAGGATGCCGCTGCTGTTTTGCGAGGACGCGAGCGAGGCTCTGAACTTGCTCGAAGATGGCGGCAAGAGCGTCTGGTGCGCGGATATGGAGGGCCTGCCCTGTTACGAGGCGGATATAGCGCGCGATGCCGCATTCGTAATCGGAAACGAGGGCGGCGGTGTGGACGAAATATTTTTAAAAAAGGCACAGAGAATAAGCGTACCGATGGCCGGGAGGGCGGAGTCCCTTAATGCGGCTTTAGCGGCTGCGATAATCATGTATGAATCGCTCCGGCAGAGGGCGATTGAAATATAATCGGAGGTAAGAATGTTAGAAAAGCTGAATGCACTCATCGAGAAAGCGAAGGAGAGAATGGCTGAGCTCCAAACGCTTCAGGAGGCTGAGGAGCTGCGCATAAAGCTCCTCGGTAAAAAGGGCGAGCTCACGGAAATTTTGCGTTCCGTGAAGGATCTTTCTCCGGAGGAAAGAAAGGCCTTGGGTCGGGTGGCAAACGAGGCCAGAGACAAGATAGAGAACGGCTTAAATGCCCGCATGCGGGACTTTAAGCTCCGCACGGAGCAGGCCGAGCTGATAAAACAGAAGATCGATGTTACGCAGCCGGGCAAAATTGTGTCTATAGGGAGTAGGCATCTTCTGACGATAACGATCGATGAGATGACGAGAATCTTCCGAAGCATGGGCTTTTCTGTTAGCGAAGGGCCGGAGGTGGAGACGGTCTTCAATAACTTCGACGCCTTAAATGCCGATCCCAATCATCCTTCGAGGGATATTACCGATACCTTCTATATAAACGATGAGGTTATACTTAGGACTCAGACTTCGCCGGTGCAGGTGAGGACCATACTCGCGCAGAAGCCTCCGATTATGGTCGTCGCTCCGGGTAGATGTTTTCGCTGCGATACGCCGGACGCCACTCACAGCCCCATGTTCCATCAGATTGAGGGGCTTGCAGTCGACGAGGGAATAAGCATGGCTGATTTAAAGGGGGTTATGGATTCATTTGCAAAACAGATGTTCGGCTCCTCAACGAGGACGAGATTTCGGCCCCATCACTTCCCCTTCACCGAGCCTTCTGCGGAGATGGATGTAAGCTGCTTTAAGTGCGGTGGCGTGGGCTGCAGGGTCTGCAAGGGAAGCGGGTGGATAGAGATACTCGGCTGCGGGGAGGTTCATCCCAATGTACTCAAAGTCGGTAATATCGACACGGAGAGGTACACGGGCTTCGCCTTCGGCATAGGTGTAGAGAGAACCGCGATGCTGAAGTACGAGGTGGACGACATACGCCTGTTTTATGAGAATGATATAAGATTTGTCGGGCAGTTCAGATAGTGGGGGCGGAAGATGTTAGTACCTTTAGAATGGCTTAATGAATATACAAAAATAGACGCGGCGCAGGACGAATTCTGCGAGCGCATGATAATGAGCGGCTCGAATATCGAAACCGTCGAGCGCTTCGATGTCGATATAGAGGGCGTCGTCGTGGGGAAGATACTCGGCGTGGAGAAGCATCCGAATGCGGATAAGCTAGTCGTATGCAAGCTGGATGTGGGCGCTGGCAAGATTGTTCAGATTTGTACTGGATCTCCCAATATCGATGAGACTCAGATTGGGGCTTATGTTCCGGT
>JAAZLU010000164.1 GCA_012799165.1 Clostridiales bacterium | reverse complement strand
CGCTAAGGTACTCTTGGCGCTCTCGAAGCAGAGATATTTTCGCCGTCGGGGAGTGAAATTTTTAACGAAGTTTGCTATCAAAGCTCCTCGAAGCCTTTACAAATCGAATTTCGCGGTGTATTCTAAGTGATGTGGATTTCGCCGCGTTTTTTTTGTGCTCGGCGAAAGCTTAAATGCATAAAGGAGTAAAAGAATGAGTTCAGGCAAACATCTGAATGGAGTCCGCGTGAAGCATTGCAAGAACACCGCCGGACAGGACATCATCCCGATGTCTCTCCCCGAAAAAGTGTTTATACCGATGGGTCAGCACATAGGGGCTCCATGTCAGCCCGTCGTGGCCGTAGGCGAGCAGGTAAAGCTGGGCCAGAAGATCGGAGAAGCTGTAAAGTATGTCGGCGCGCCCATACATAGCAGCGTATCGGGCGAGGTTACTGGTATACGTCAGGAGATGTCTCAGATGGGTGTAATCGACACCATCATCGAGATTACCCCGGACGGCAAGCAGGAAAAGGCCGATAGCGTAGTTCCTCCGACCGTCACGGATAGGGAGAGCTTCATCAAGGCCGTCAGAGAATCCGGAGTCGTGGGCCTCGGAGGCGCCACCTTCCCGATGAGCGTCAAGTTCGATGTTAAGGAACCCCTCAAGGTGGATACCTTCATCATCAACGGGGCGGAGTGTGAGCCCTACATTACGGTCGACCACCGCAATATGCTCACCCATACGCAGGAGATCGTGGACGGGGCGAGGGCCGTCCTCAAGTGGCTCGATATCGAAAGATGTATAATAGGTATCGAGACCAACAAGCCCGACGCGATTAAGGCTTTCCGGGACATACTCGGAGACGATTCCAAGATAAAGGTTCAGGAGCTGCGCCAAGTATATCCGCAAGGCGCGGAGCGCGTAATAATTTATGAATGCACGGGAAGGCACCTGGTCGCAGGCAAGCTTCCCGCTCATATAGGATGCATAGTATCCAACGTTTCATCCGTTCTTAAAATGCAGCAGTATCTCGCCACCGGAATGCCTCTTGTTTCCAGGAGCATGACGGTCGACGGCAATGTCGTAAAGGAGCCCAAGAACGTCGACGTTCCCATAGGGACCCCCCTCTGCGATGTAATCGAGTTCTGCGGGGGAACTTCCGGAGAGGTCCGCAAGATAATCCTCGGAGGACCTATGATGGGCCGCGCTATCCCCAGAGACGATTTTGGAGTTATAAAGGGCAACAGCGCGATACTCTGCTTCGACGAGAAGTTCGCAAAGCAGGAGCAAGAGAAGGCCTGCATCAACTGCGGGCGCTGCGTAAGGGGCTGCCCGATGAACCTTATGCCTACCAGGCTCGCCAGATACTGGGAGCGCCAGGAACTCGAACTTATAAGAGAATACGATGTCTACACCTGCATGGAATGCGGCTGCTGCTCCTTCGTATGCCCCGCAAGAAAGCAGCTGTCCTTCGAGATAAAACTTGCTAAGCAGTGGGTCATGGAGGAGGACAGGAAGGCCAAAGCAAAGGCGGAAGCCGAAGCCGCGGCGGCGAAAGAGGAAGGAGGAAGCAAGTAATGAGCACTAAACATACGAATTTAGTAGTGAGTTCCGCTCCTCACGTCATAGATGCGACCGATACGGGCAGCATAATGAGGGACGTCGTAATCGCTCTGATGCCGGCTCTCGCCTGGGCGGTATACATATTCGGTTACAGGGCCCTGGTTCTTACTGTGGTCTGCGTAGCCGCAAGCGTAATCTTCGAGGGGATTACCCGCAAGATTTTAGGAAGGTCTCAGACTTTGGACGACTGGTCAGCGGTGGTTACGGGAGTCTTAATCTCCTTAAATATTTCCGTGAGCATGCCCTACTGGATGGCAATAATCGGCTGCTTCGTGGCTATAGTGGTGGTAAAACAGCTCTTCGGAGGTCTGGGAGAGAATTTTGCCAATCCCGCAATAGTTGGGAGGTTGGTCCTCGCAATAGGATTTACATCCCATATGGGTAATTGGGTTGTAACCAACAGGATGAGTCTCGCGATACGCCAGGCGGCAGCGGATGCCGTGACGGGAGCGACCCCCCTGGCGCTGCTCGCGAACGGACAGGAGGTCCCGAGTAATCTCGAGATGTTCCTCGGACTTCGCAACGGCTCCATGGGAGAGATTTCGGCCCTGGCGCTGCTGATAGGTGGAGTTTATCTGATTATAAGGAAGGTTATAACACCCGAGATTCCGGTATCCTTCCTCGCGACCGTGGCGATTCTTTCCGCGGTGATGGGATTCGATCCGGTCTTTATGCTCTGCGCGGGAGGCGTCATGCTCGGAGCTATATTCATGGCTACCGACTATGTAACCTCCCCCATAACGAGTAAAGGAAAGATTATCTTCGGCATCGGCTGCGGTGCGCTCACCATGGCGATTCGCGCCTACGGCGCATATCCCGAAGGTGTATCTTTTGCGATATTATTGATGAATATTATGACACCGCACATCGACAACTGGACCCGTGCGCGCATAAACGGCGTTGAGAAAGGTGGTGCAAAATAATGGCGGAGAAGGCAAGTAAAAAAGATCTGTTCGCGCCGACCATAGTTCTCGTATCGATCTGCCTCGTTGCCTCGATGTTGCTCGCGGCGACTTATCGGATAACGGAGCCGATAATCGAGGAGATAGCGATTAAGAACGCGAACGAGGCCAGGGCTGAGGTTCTGCCGGAGGGCGACAGCTTTACGAAGATAGAGAATGTCGAATTGGTCGAGTTCGTGGACGAAGTCTACAAGGCGGACAACGGAGCGGGCTACGCGATAACTGCGACGACCAAGGGCTTCGGAGGTCCCGTAACGGTGATGGTTGGACTGAGTTCCGAGGGCAAGATTATAGGGGTAAAGGTTACCGATGCGTCAAAGGAGACACCGGGCCTGGGTTCCAAGGCGACCGCTCCTTCCTACACGGACGGCTTCCTCGGAATGAGCGCCATAACGAACGATAAGAACGATGCGAGCGCCGCGTATGTGGCGCCTGTCACCGGAGCGACTTACAGCTCCAAGGCTGTTTTCAACGCGCTTAAGGCTGCGCTCGATCAGTATGCACGGATAGGAGGTGGAATCTGATGAAAAGCGGTAAGACAAGCGTTTTTCTAAACGGATTTATTAAAGAGAACCCCATCCTGGTATTAATTCTGGGCACATGTCCGACCCTCGCGCTTTCGACGCAGGCTATAAACGGCATAGGCATGGGTCTCTGTGTTACCTTGGTATTGATGGGCTCCAACATAATGATATCGGCCCTAAAGAGGATAATACCCGACAAGGTTCGCATACCTTGCTACATAGTAATTATCTCAACCTTTGTTACGCTAATTCAGCTCTTGCTTCAGGCCTACTTACCGGAGCTCAACAAGTCGCTGGGACTCTACATACCGCTGATAGTCGTAAACTGCATAATTCTCGGCCGTGCCGAGGCATTTGCGAACAAGAACAGCGTCTTCGATTCCATGCTTGACGGTCTGGGGATGGGTCTTTCCTACACGGTGACCCTCACCATAATGGCGGCTATAAGGGAGCTCTTGGGAGCGGGAACCGTCTTTGGTTATACCGTAACTGCGAACCTTATTACCCCGATGAGCATATTTATACTGGCTCCGGGCGGATTTTTCACCTACGGATGCCTTATAGCTCTTATGAACAAGCTCACCGAGGGCAAGGCCAAGGAAAAGAGGGCTGCAGACAAGTGCATGGGATGTGCCGCTGCACAGCTCTGTAGCCAAGCTGAGGAAGGAGGCGCTGAATAATGAAAGATATGTTGATGATCATCATGGCGGCGGTTCTCGCCAATAACTACGTTCTCGTCAGGTTCCTCGGAATATGTCCCTTCCTGGGCGTATCCAAGAAGCTGGATTCGGCGATGGGAATGTCTTTGGCCGTCGTCTTCGTAATGGTGCTGGCCACGGCCGCAACCTGGCCCATACAGCACTTAATTCTGGACCCGCTTGGGATAGGATATATGCAGACTACGCTGTTTATCCTCGTGATAGCCGCGCTGGTGCAGATGATAGAGGTCTTTATGAAGAAGAGCATGCCGGCTCTGCATAAGTCGCTGGGCATCTATCTTCCCCTTATAACGACCAACTGTGCGGTTCTGGGCGTATGCGTTCTGAATATCGACGAGGGATACAGCTTCGTAAATTCCCTGCTCAACTCCTTCGGCTCCGGTGTCGGATTCTTGCTGGCTATGTTCCTCTTTGCGGGAGTAAGAAGCAAGATCGAGACGAACGAATATCCCAAGCCCTTTCAGGGCGTGGCTTCCACGCTGGTCGCCGCATCCATCCTGAGCCTTTCCTTTATGGGATTCTCCGGGATGATAGATAATATCTTCGGCGGGATGTAAGGAGGGCTCATAATGTTGGAATTTATAATACCTGTAGCGGTAGTGGTGGCGGTGGGATTCGTATGTGCGGTTCTGCTGACCTTCATTGGAAATAAATTCGCGGTTCCGGTCGACGAGACCCAGATTCTTATCCGCGATTGCCTTCCGGGTGCCAACTGCGGCGCCTGCGGATTTGCGGGCTGCGACGATTACGCGGCGGCTCTGGCTGCCGACCGGAGCATAGCGGCAAATAAGTGCATACCTGGAGGAGAGGCGACGATAAAGGGCATTTCCGCGATACTTGGCGTCGATGCGGAGGGCAGCGTGCCGATGACTGCCAGAGTCCTATGTTCAGGCCTCTGCGATCTTACAAAGCCCGAGATGGATTATCAGGGGCTTAAGTCCTGCGCCGCCGTAAAGCAGTTCTTCGGAGGGCCGGGAAGCTGCAAGTACGGATGCATCGGGATGGGCGACTGCGTAGCTGTGTGCCAGTACGATGCAATCGAGATATGCAAGGGTCTGGCCAAGGTCGATAAAGACAGCTGTGTGGGATGCGGCATGTGCGCGAACGCCTGTCCTCAGAATATAATCGAAATCGTCCCCAAGGCGAGCCGCGTAAGCGTGGCCTGCTCCAGCAAGGACGCGGGCAAGGCCGTAAGGGCTGTCTGCGAGGTTGGCTGCATAGGCTGCAAGCTATGCGAGAAGGAATGCAAGTTCGACGCGATTCATGTGGTCGATAATCTGGCTGTAATCGATGCCGAAAAGTGCAAGAACTGCGGCCTCTGCGCGAAGGTCTGTCCTCGCAAGGTGATCTATGTCGAGCCCAGGCCCGCTAAAAAGCCCGTCCCGAAGGCTGACGGGCCCAGAGAAGTGACCCGCCTCGAGGACCCCGAGGGGCCGAAGAGGGCTCAGGCATAACAAGCTGAAATTAAATTCAGCTCCCGGCGGCCCAGCCTGCCGCGTATATCTCGCCGACATATGTTCTTGACTTTCGTTTCCGGCTGTGATATTTTCAGCAGGATAAAAAGCACTCCTATAACCTATGATAAGATGGGGGAGGAACAGAATGTTAAAGGGGAGAAATTTAACGACAACGGATGATTTCGAGCATGAGGAACTGTTTGAAGTCATCAGATTCGCTCAAGAAATTGAAAAGAGTCCCGGTACTTTTTCTGATTTATGCAAAGGAAAAGTGATGGGGACTCTTTTTTTTGAACCTTCGACCAGGACGCGACTGAGCTTTGAAGTGGCGATGCAGAGATTGGGAGGAACGGTAATCGGCTTTTCCGAAGCGGCGAGCAGCTCCTCGGCAAAGGGAGAGAGCTTATCG
>JAAZLU010000163.1 GCA_012799165.1 Clostridiales bacterium | reverse complement strand
GGTCTCCGCCTATAATGTGTATATTTGCTCTCCATCTCGCCCTCTCCTTTATCTCCTCCGCAGCAGCGCTTTCCCTAAGATAGCTTTGTATATCGCATATAGAAAGCCCTGCGCCCATGCTGTAATCGAGGCCGAGCCTCCCCTCGCTGTGCAGAAGCAGAATTCTGCTGGAAGGTGCGAGCTCTGCGATCATCTCGGCCACGCCCTGCGCGGTCTGGCTCACTCCACACTTATGATCGGCTCCATGAAATGCGACGATTTTTGCCATCATCCTTCCCCCGCCGACGCCCTCAGTGAGCCCTCATCGCCAGCAGCAGGCTCGCAGGCCCCGCCGCCTGCACCGCATCAAAGAGCTTGAAGTACTGTTGCGCATTGCACAATATCTCCACGCTCGCTATAGCCGCACTCGGTGTATTCCTTTCGAGCACTGCATCCGCGGGAATCTGGTCAATTACCTCCCTCTCCGCGCTGTCGCGCACGAAGGCGACCTTATAAATTCCGAGCGATATCTTTTCGGGCATGCAGTAAAGTTCGATCTCGTCTCCGGCTCTAAGACTGCTGCTCCTGGCATAGATCCATGACTCGGGAAGTACATATATCGACATCCCGTCGGGTAACGCTCCCCCGGCCTCCGTAAAATCCCTCGCGCAGAGCTGCTGCCCGGCGTAAATATTTCGCGAAGCCCTCTTTCCTTTCAGCTTCTCCGCATCCGAGGCCAGGAGGGTGTCCTTCGGCAGGTTCTCCGGTAATACCTTAATCTCCTTGAACTGAGCTGCATCGACCTCGTTCCCCTGCCGAATATCCGTCGAAGAGGCGAGGACCGAAACCAACATCAGCTTCTCCCTTCCCATCGTCTCCCACAGAAACATCCCTGCCGCGCTGAGGATTATAAGGACTATTCCGACTATCGTCTTCCACTTCATAGAATTTCCTCTTTTTTCTAAATTGAACTTAAATTACCATTATTATAACTAAATGCCAAATTTTGTCAACCATATTTTTACATTTTCTCGTCCTATTTCCCGGCACCCTCCCTCGATTGTCCGATCCCGCGCTCACGCACATCCCCCGCCACACTCTCCACCCCGAATCCCTTTATATTCCGCCTCTTTACAGTTACATTCTCTGCGCGCATATGTTAAAATACTGTGTATGTTAAAATTTCCGCAATCGAAGGTTAAAAAGGAGGCGGCACAGATTGTACAAGATTCTTAAGAGGAGAGACCTCAATCCGACGGTCACGATGATGACCATCGAGGCGCCGATGGTGGCGCGCAAAGCTCGCGCAGGCCAGTTCATAATTCTTCGCGTCGACGAAGATGGAGAGAGAATACCTCTCACCATTGCAGGATACGACCGCGAGAACGGCAGCGTAGATATTATTTTCCAAGTCGTCGGAGCTACGACGACAGCTCTAAATGCGAAACAGGAAGGCGAGTTCATCCAGGATTTCGCGGGACCCCTCGGAAAGCCCTCCGAACTGGAAGGTCTCAAGAGAGTCTGCGTAGTCGGCGGCGGTGTCGGCAATGCTATCGCCTACCCCATAGTCAAGGCACTCCATGCCCAGGGGACCGATGTCACCGTAATCGTAGGATTCAGATCTAAAGATCTGGTAATTTTGGAAGATGAATTCCGCGCCGCCTCAAACAAGCTGATACTCTGCACGGATGACGGAAGCTACGGAGTAAAGGGAATGGTCACGGCTCCCCTCAAGGAGTTGCTCGAGAACGGAGAGCGCTTCGACGAAGTAATCACCATCGGACCGATTGTCATGATGAAATTCGTCGCTCTCACGACAAAACCCTTCGATATCCCCTGCACCGTATCGATGTCGCCTATAATGGTCGACGGAACGGGCATGTGCGGCGGATGCAGAGTCACGGTAGGCGGCGAAACCAAATTCGCCTGCGTCGACGGACCCGATTTCGACGGCTACCAGGTCGATTTCGACGAAGCTATAGACAGAGGAAGCATGTATAGAGATTTTGAAAATCGCAAGAGAGAAGAAGCCTGCAGGCTCTACGGTATGGAGGTATAGTAAGATGGCAAAGCCCAACATGTCTTTACAGAAGAACCCGATGCCCTCTCAGGACCCCATAGAGAGAGCCAAGAATTTTGATGAAGTGGCAACCGGATACACGAGAGAAGTCGCCGTCGATGAAGCCCTCAGATGTTTGGATTGCAAAAACAAGCCCTGCGTTCAGGGCTGCCCCGTGCAGATCGACATACCCCGCTTCATAGCAAAACTCAAGGAAGACGACCCCGAGGGTGCATATCAGGTAATCGCGGAAGATTCATCCCTTCCTGCGGTCTGCGGAAGGGTTTGCCCCCAGGAAACTCAGTGCGAAAAGTATTGCGTACGCGGAATCAAGGGAGAGCCCGTGGCTATTGGAAGACTCGAGAGATTCGCAGCGGACTGGCACATAGAGAATGTAAAGGAAGCACCGGAAAAACCCGCTTCCAATGGTCGCAAGGTTGCGATTATCGGTTCCGGACCCGCCGGGCTCACCTGTGCGGGAGATCTGGCCAAGAAAGGTTACGAAGTAACCGTATTTGAGGCGCTTCACCTCGCAGGCGGAGTTCTTGTTTACGGAATACCTGAATTCCGTCTACCAAAGGCCATAGTTCGCAAGGAAATTGACGGCCTCAAAGCGCTCGGCGTAAGGATCGAGACCAATGTAGTGGTTGGAAAGACAGTTTCCGTGGACGAACTTATGACTCCGGAATTCGGATTCGAAGCCGTATTCATTGCAAGCGGCGCCGGCCTTCCCTCCTTTATGAAGATACCCGGAGAAAACCTCAAGGGAGTCTATTCCGCAAACGAATTCCTCACCAGAATCAACCTGATGAAGGCTTACAAGGACGACGCGAGCACTCCGATCAAGCAGAGTCGCGCAGTCGCGGTCGTCGGAGGCGGAAACGTCGCGATGGACGCCGCAAGATGCGCCAAGAGGCTCGGAGCAGAGAAGGTCTACATCGTCTATAGAAGATCCGAAGAGGAGCTTCCTGCAAGGAGAGAAGAGGTCGAGCACGCCAAGGAAGAAGGCATAATATTCAATCTCCTCAACAATCCCGTAGAGATACTCGGAGACGAGCAGAGATTCGTAAGCGGCATCAAGTGCATCAAGATGGAACTCGGTGAGCCAGACGCCTCCGGAAGAAGAAGACCCGTACCTGTCGAAGGCAGCGAGTTTGTTTTAGATGTGGACTGCGTAATAATAGCCATCGGAACCTCCCCCAACCCGCTCATCAAGGACACCACCAAGGGTCTTGAAACCAACAAATGGGGCTGCATAGTGGCCGATGAAGCCACCGGCAAGACCTCCAAGGATATGGTCTGGGCCGGCGGAGATGCCGTAACCGGAGCCGCTACCGTAATTCTGGCGATGGGCGCCGGCAAGGATGCCGCGGCAGCTATAGACGAAGCACTGAGCAAGTAATTTAACGAAGAGGTAGATATATATGAACATAAACGACAGCTTCAGATTCATCGACTGCGGGCTTCCCAAGGAGATCGCAAAGCGCAAATACTTCGGAGATTTCGAAGGCGCCTGCCGCTTCGCAGACCTCTATCTGGAAAAGGAGAATCTTCCCGAGAGCCTCAGACAGTGCCTGATAGCTCAAAAGGAGATAATGCGACGCATGCCCGAGCAGTATCCCTATACCTACGAGCAGGCGCTTGCGCGCATACGCAAGGACATCCCCGACTTCAGCAAAGAGGAATTCAATGCATGCATCGATACGGGGCGGGTTCACTGGATATATATAAAGGGTGTTCCCCACTATATAGACAGCTTCTTTGGCAGCATGTGCAAAGACCCTGAGATCGCAAGGCGCGCGGGCAGAAAGAACGAGCCGACGATGATGCCGGGCACGGATAAAACCTTCAGAGAATACTCGATGACTCAGATGAAGAAGAACGGCAAAATGTCCTTGAAGATTACCATACGCGCGAGCGTAAAGATTAAGGACGAAGCCTTTAAGCCGGGATTCGTCAGAGTTCATCTTCCCCTTCCGGCAGCCTGCGACACGCAGAGTCAGATTCAGATTCTTAAAATGAACCCGGGTGGAGGCATAGTCGCCCCGGCGAATTCGCTAGCAAGGACGATATGCTGGGAACTGGATCTTAAGGAAAATACCGAATTCTCCGTCGAGTACTCCTATCTCCACACGGAAAAGTACTTCGATACAGACAATCTTGTTCCGGACCTCTGGCAGCCGAAATTCTTCACCAACGAGCAGTCTCCGCACATAGTCTTTACGCCTTATATCAAGAGGCTCACGGACGAGGTGACGAGCGGATGCAAGGACAATCTGGAGAAGGCGCGCGCGATCTACGACTACATAAGCGAGAACGTCGTATACAGCTTTGTTCCCCATTACATTACCATGGAGAATATCGCAGGCAATATGGCTCTCAACCTGACGGGCGACTGCGGCAACTACGCTCTGCTCTTTATAACGATGTGCCGCTATGCAGGCGTACCCGCGCGCTGGGAGAGCGGGCTCGATGCCGAGCCCTTCGATGTGGGGGCTCACGACTGGGCGATGTTCTATTTGGAACCCTACGGATGGCTCCGCGTGGATTGCTCCTTCGGAGCGGGCTCGGAGCGCAGCGGCGACG
>JAAZLU010000014.1 GCA_012799165.1 Clostridiales bacterium | reverse complement strand
TCCAATGGATCCTCATAAGGCTGCGGCTATTGCGAAGCAGGTGGCCTCGGCACTCTCGATGGCGCATAAGCATCAGCTCATACACCGGGACGTGAAGCCCCACAATATAATGCTCACATACGACGGCGGCATCGCCAAGATTACCGACTTCGGAATTGCCAAGGCGGTCAATACGGAGACCCTCGTCGGGGAGCAGAAGGAAGCTGTGATGGGCTCGGTTCATTACTTCTCGCCCGAACAGGCAAGAGGCGGATATGTCGACGAGAAGTCCGACATATATTCTCTGGGCATAGTGCTCTACGAGATGCTCACCGGAAAGGTTCCCTTCGACGGCGATACGGCGGTTGCGGTAGCGGTTAAGCACATGAACGAGGAGATGGTTCCTCCCTCGCAGCTGCAGCCCGACATACCCAGCGATCTTGAAAATATCGTAATGAAGGCGACAAATAAGCTGCAGACCGGCAGGTACCGCAGCGCGGATGAGATGATAACCGCGCTGAATTTCGTGAAGTTTTCGAGGTCATCCGGCTCTAAAAACGCTTCGGAGCGGAATGCATCGGGAAAATCTTCCCGAGGAGGCTCGCAGTCGAGCTTCTTCAATAGGGGGCGCGCTTCGCAGGGGAATGAACCCTCTACTAACTCTGCGCAAAACGGCTCGATGGAATCGGAAAATGTAGATAAGCTCGGATTCGATGGGGATATGGAGCCTGAGGAAAAGAAAAAAGCCTTCAACTGGGCATACATCATAGTTATAATTCTAGCTATCGCGCTGGCTTTCCCCGCGAGCGGTCTGATTAAAAAAATTATAAGCTTTAAGGACAGCGGCGTAATTAAATCGGCCGAAGAGATTCGCGCTCCGAGCGTGCTCAATATGAGTGTGGAGGAGGCCAACGCACAGCTTAAGTCTCTGGGACTTTCAGTGGAAATAGAGTTCGAGCTTCAGAGCCCGGATTATCCCAAGGGCATCATAATGAGTCAGACTCCCGCAGAGGGAGCCACGATAAAGACAGGCCAGACTATAAGGGTGAGCGTCAGCAAGGGGGTCGTAGACGGGGAAGTGCCTTCCGTAGTCGGTAAGACTCTCAACAATGCGAGAATAACTTTAGAAACTTATAAATATGTCGTAAACGAGGTAGTCGAACAAATCGACGAAGAGGTACCTAAGGGTTCGGTCATATCCCAGAATCCTGTGGCTGGAACGCGGCTTGCCGCGGGATCTTTTGTGAATCTCGTGGTATCAAAAGGCAGCGAGAAGGATGCTTCGCGAGACAGCCTCGATTTGACGGGAATGTCTCTTGAGGCGGCGCGGCAGACCTTGGAAGAGCTTGAGCTCGTCGAAGGCAACATCAAATACGAGAACAGCGATACAGTGCCTGCGGATTGTATAATCAGTCAGGACCCGCCCGTGGGAAGGTCGCTCGAGAAGGGTGCGACGGTCAATATGGTGGTCAGCAACGGCCCTGAAATCGTAATAGTAGACAATCCCGACGGCAGCATAGATACGAGTGCCGTTACGATATGGGTGGAATATGCGAAGGCCGTCAACGAGGAGTTCAAGATGACCATAACTGTCACCGATTCGGTGGGAAGTCCGCGCACTCCATACAGCCAGGTCTCGCGCAATAAGTCGATGGGCGGAGAAAATGTCAGCATTAAAGGCAGCGGTGCAGAAGGCAAGATGCTCGTCTTCTTTGATAACGCATTGGTACATGAATTTGCCATAGACTTTACGACCGGTGCGGTATTGCAGATAAATTGATGCGTGGAGTTATACTCAAAGGCATAGCGGGATTTTACTACGTGCTCGCAGGCGGCGATATTTACGAGTGCAAGCCGCGCGGCATTTTCCGCAAAGACGGCGTGAGCCCCCTTGCAGGAGATAAAGTAGAAATATCCCTTCAGGACGATGGGTCGGGAATAATAGAGGAGATCCTTCTAAGGAAAAATAGTTTCTCTAGGCCTCCCGTGGCGAATGTGGAGACTATGGTTGTAGTATCTTCAGGAAAACACCCTGAGCCGAATTTTCCGCTGATGGACAGGCTTACGGTTATGGCGGAGAAGGCGGGTTGCGAGATTGCGATATGCGCGACCAAGGAGGATATTTCCGACGAGAGAGTTATGCAGCGATTCAGAAATGTTTATAGTCCCGTCTATCCGGTTTTCGTGCTCAGCGCAGTTACGGGAGAGGGCATGGAAGAATTGCGAGAATTTTTGAAGGGTAAGCAAGCGGCGCTTGCGGGCGCTTCCGGGGTAGGTAAATCTACATT
>JAAZLU010000162.1 GCA_012799165.1 Clostridiales bacterium | reverse complement strand
AGAAAGCAGTACGGCCTGGTGAGGGTCAACGCGGTTCCGCAAAAGCACGCGGGGGGTTCATTCGCCGTAGCAGCATACGCTAATTTCGAAAAGCCGGTCGCTGTGGAGCGGATGCGCTGCGCAAAGGCTGGACTGGACATAGGCGATACTTTTATCGGCATGCATATGGACGAAGTCTGCGTGCCCGTCAGGCTATCCCTTAAGAGCATAGGTGAAGCCCGGCTGAGCGCCTGCAGAGTTAGGCCCAAATTTGTCGGAGGCGAGCGCGCAATCTACGACCCGAGTTTAAAGTAGCGCCCGGGGACGAAAGCAATAGATAATTTTGCAATCCAAGCCGCAGATAATCTGCGGCTTCAATCATTTATTACCTAAGCTTATAAGTGCTCTGCAAATTAGCATCTCGTTACAAAATCGACAGCTCAAAACAGCTCCATACAAAATTCGGAGAAGCTGTAAGCCCTTGTTATAAAACAAATGTAAAAAAATGGTTGCGAGAGTTTCCAAATTATGGTATATTACGAATTGTAATAATTCCCGTGATATTTTTCGATTAAAGGACTCTAATAAGTGGCTATAAGTTCCGGCATATCCGAAATCTAGGGAGGATGTGGATGGGCAATTCAGGCAAATACGAGGTTATATTTGAGACTTTATATTTTGAAGAAGGATGCAGTGTGGTGTACGGTATCCGGACGGATGATAGACAAGTGCGCGATATTTCTACAGACAAGAACTTTGTCGAAGCTATGGCGGAATCATTTAATAAAGAGCATCTTGACCCCATCCATCTGCTGGACGCAATAGAAGATATGCTTCCGTAAAGCAAAAAGAGGCCGCTCGGTGGCGGCCTCTTGGTTTCTATGCTAGGCTTCCAGATACCTTCTCTTATATTCGAGGAGGGATAACTGGAAGTCTTCGTCCGTGCTCCTCAGCAGGCGCTGATTCTCGTGGATATTCAAATTGCTTCCCGCCGCGTCGAGAACGCTGCCCGAAATATTTGAGCAGTGATCCGCGACCCGCTCGAGATTGGTGAGTATATCCATCCAGATAAAGCCCGCCTCCACGGAGCATTTGCCCTTCTGCAGCCTATGTATGTGCCGCAGCTTCAGCTCTTCCTTGAGGCAGTCTATAACCTGCTCCAATGGCTCTGTTTTCCTTGCACATTCGAGGCTGTTGCCCGAGAAGGCCTGATAAGACAGGTCGAGAATTTCTATTACGGCGCTCGAGATATTGTAGTAATCTTCCATTGCGATGTCGGAGATCCGTGTCTCTGAGTCTCTCTTTTCCTCGACGGACTCCAATATATTTACCGCATGGTCGCCTATTCTCTCGTAATCCCCGATGATTCTCATGTATAGGGTTGCCTGTATGCTCTCCTTTTGCGAGAGCTGCAGGGAGGCTATTTTGAGTAGATAACTTCCCAGCATATCCTCGAGTTTGTCGGTTTTTTCTTCAGCCAGGCGTATCCGCTCGGCTCTTTCCGGATCGTAGGCTTTCACCGTTTCGATACTCTCCTTAAGAGCCGTTATCGCGTACTTTGCCATCTGCTCGAGAACCTGCTTGGTTTGCACCAGAGCGAGCGCCGGAGTACCGAGGAAGCGGTCATCGAGTTCGGTAACAGGTTCCGCTATGGAGGTGTCGGGCAGGATCTTCGTTACCATCTTTTCCAGAAAACCTCCGAAGGGGAATAGTATTATAGTGCAGAGGATATTGAACACACTGTGGAAGAAAGCAATCCCGACCAGGCTTGCATTTTTATGCAGAAGTATGGGGTCTAAAGCTTCCTTTATTATCATGAACACCGCAATCCAAACCATCGATCCTATAACGTTAAAGCTCAGATGCACCAGTGCGGCACGCTTTGCATTCTTATTTGCACCTATGGAAGATATCATCGCGGTTATGCATGTGCCGATGTTCTGTCCCATTATTATCGGTATTACGGAACCGTATGTGACCGCGCCCGTAGACGCCAGAGCCTGGAGTATCCCGACCGAAGCGGAGCTCGACTGTATTACCGCAGTGAGGAATGCACCTATCAGGACGCCGAGTACAGGATTGCTGAATGCCAGGAAAGCGTTTCTGAATTCCGGGACATCTTTGAGCCCCGAGACCGCGGACGACATTACTTCCATACCGAACATGAGAAGGGAAAACGCGAGCAACACGACCCCCAGCTCTCTCTTTTTTACATCCTTGTACATCATGAAAAGGACGATTCCTACGAGGGCGAGGATGGGCGTAAACGATGTAGGTTTCAATAGATTTAGGAAGAAGTTATCGCTGTTGATGCCGGCGAGGCTCAGGATCCAAGCCGTAACGGTGGTTCCTATATTTGCGCCCATTATTACGTTTATGGATTGCTTTAGGGTCATCAGGCCGGAGTTGACAAAGCCGACGACCATGACGGTCGTGGCCGATGAACTCTGGATAACCGCAGTCACTCCTAAACCTGTCAAAAGCCCAGCAAACCTGTTGTCCGTAAGCCTGCCGAGCAGCACCTTTAGTCGGTTGCCCGCGCGGCGTTCGAGCGTATCGCTCATCAGCATCATGCCGAAGAGGAAGAGGCTCAGGCCGCCTATTAAATTAAAAACATCAAATGCAGTCATATGCTAATTCTCCGCTATCAAAACTAAATACAAACTCCCCAACCTTCATTATACAAGAAAAATCCTCGTAATTGAATAGTAAAAGGGAGTGCGCAAATGTAAAATAATCATCCGAATAAAACGGGAATCAGCCGAATCTTCCCCGAATGTAGTCTTCCGTGCGCTTATCCTTGGGACTGGAGAATATTACATCCGTCGTGTCGAATTCGATGAGCTTGCCCAGCAGGAAGAATGCTGTCTTGTCCGAAATTCTCGCTGCCTGTTGCATGTTGTGTGTGACTATTACTATCGTGTAGTCCTTCTTAAGCTCCTGCGCGAGCTCCTCTATCTTGCCCGTGGAGATGGGGTCCAGCGCGCTGGTGGGTTCGTCCATCAGG
The DNA here is from genome assembly GCA_012799165.1 of Clostridiales bacterium. Taxonomy (GTDB): domain Bacteria; phylum Bacillota; class Clostridia; order Peptostreptococcales; family Anaerovoracaceae; genus RUG11894. The sequence continues at coordinate 3,784 of JAAZLU010000162.1, read as the reverse complement.
AGTACCTCCGGCTCGATGGCGATAGCCCTTGCGATGCAGAGCCTTTGCTGCTGGCCTCCGGACATCCCCAGAGCGGACTTTCTGAGGAAATCCTTAGCCTCATCCCAGATCGCGGCTGCGCGCAGGGATCTTTCGACGATCTCGTCCAGCTCTCTTCTGCCTCTAATGCCGTGAACCCTGGGGCCGTAAGCGATATTGTCGTAGATGCTCATCGGGAAGGGGTTGGGTTTTTGGAACACCATACCTATGCGGCTTCTGAGCTTGGTTACATCCATGCTGTCGCCGAAGATATTGTCGCCCTTAAAGACGACGCTGCCTTCAATCCTGCAGCCATCTATGAGATCGTTCATACGATTGAGCGTTTTGATAAAGGTGGATTTGCCGCATCCCGAGGGGCCTATGAGGGCGGTGATCTCGTTTTTCAGTATATCCATATCTATATCGTAGAGAGCTTGATGATCTCCGTACCACAGATTCAGTTTTCTTGTTTGAATAATTACATTATTATCCGACATTAGGATCTCCTTGACTTTAATTTTCTTGTAAAGTGACCGGCGCTCAGGTTCAGCACCAGGGTTATAGCCATCAGTATTACCGCTATCGCGAAAGCTACATCGAACTCTCCTTCGACTGTGGCGTATGCGTAAAGAGCCACCGTAAGGGTCGCGGACGAGCTCTGCAGGGACTCGATGAAGCTCATCAGCCTGAATCCGAAACCCGCCGTGTAGAGCAGCGCGGCGGATTCACCGGTGATGCGTCCGACCGCCAGGATGCAGCCCGTGAGTATACCGTCGATAGCGTTGGGCAGCACGACCGTCCTTATCATGTGCCATTTGCCGCTTCCGAGAGCCAGAGAGCCTTCACGGTAGGATTGAGGCACCGTCAGCAGGCTTTCGCGAGTGTTCGTGACTATGGTGGGCAGTACCATCATAACCAGCGTGAGACCGCCCGCGAGGATTCCGTTCTTAAGGCCTGCCAGCTGCGTAAAGAACAGCATGCCCACAAGACCGAAGATTATCGACGGAATGCCCGTAAGAGTCTCCGTTGCAAAGCTTATGATGCTCATGACCCGCTTGTTCTTGGCATATTCGGTTATATAAATTGCGGCGCAGACCCCCAGCGGAAGCACGATAATCATTGTAACAAAGATTATATACAATGTGTTCAGTATATTGGGGAGTATTCCTATGGTTTCATTTATATAGCTCGTCTGCGTCGTTACAAGCCGGGTTGTTACATGAGGCGCCCCCCTCATTATTATGGCCCCCAATAAAAATACGAGCAGCCCGCAGGTTATCAGCGTAGCTATTATCATGGAGGAGTTCAGGAGGAATTCTTTAAACTTTCTCATCAGTTCTTCTCCCTTTCACTTATCATTCTAAGCAGTGCATTTATCAGCAGGATGAACAGAAACAGGATAAGTCCTATAGAGAAGAGCGCATCTCTCTGCAGCGAACCGTATGCGGCGTAGGACATCTCCGAGACTATGGCCGTCGTGAGGAACCTTACCGATGTGAAGAGAGAAGGAATGTTCGGGACGTTTCCTGAGACCATGATTATGGCCATGGCTTCTCCGACAGCTCTTCCCGTGCCCTGTATGATCGCTGCGATAACGCCGCTCCTTGCGGCCCGCAGAGATACCTTAAAATAGGTTTCTGTTTCGGTCGCGCCCAATGCAAGGGATGCTTCCTCGTATTCCTTGGGAACCGCTCTCATCGCGGTTTCCGATACGCTTATAACGTATGGGAGAATCATGACCGTCAGAACTATGACGGCTGAAAAAAGGTTTGCTCCCGAAGAAAGCTTAAATGTCCTCTGCACCAAAGGGACCAGGAAGGTCATTCCGACGAGGCCGTATACCACGGAGGGTATGCCTGCCAACAGCTCGACGCAGGTATGTACGACGGCTGCGAGTTTCGGGGGTGCAAGCTTTGCCAGATAGATCGCCGTAAAAAGTCCGATGGGGACGCCTAAAATCAGGGCTCCCGCGGTTCCGTAAGTGCTGGTGAGTATAAATGGCAGTATTCCAAATTGATTTGTACCGGCGCTCCAGACCTTGCCGAAAAGAAAGTCCTTTAGGCCGATTTCTCTGATCGCGGGTATGCCTGAAATAATAAGATAAATGCAAATGGCCAGCACGCAGGCGACTGAGACTACTCCGCACAGCAGGAACACAAGATGATATGCATATTCGATGGCATCTTTCGTGCTTTTTTTCATAAATATTTTCCTTAAAAAATATCTGCCTCTGCCAAAGCAGCAGAGGCAGATGAATTAGAATAGTTTACTTTGCGGGCACTACTCCGGCCTTGCGAATCAGATCGCCGGCCTCAGGAGAGAGCATGAAGTCGAAGAATGCCTGAGCAGCTTCGGAGAGCTTGCCACCCTCGACAGTTACGAGGACGAAGGGACGCTGCAAAGCGTAGCTTCCGTTCTGAACGGTTGCTTCGGAGCACTCTACTCCGCCAACCTTGATGGCGACGACATCGGTCTGGCCTTCAACTGCGGACAGCGAGGCATATCCGATCGCATTCTTGTTGCTGGCAACTGCGGAGATGACCGCGCCCGTGGAGGTGAGCTCCTGCTCGAGTACGCATGCATCCTTGGTGCCGGTTACGCTTTCAAAACCGTCTCTGGTGCCGGAACCGGACTCACGGCCTACGCAGGATATTGCGAGGTCCGCTCCGCCGAGCTCCTTCCAGTTCTTTATCTTTCCGGTGAAGACATCGGAGATCTGCTCGAGGGTCAGATCGTCAACTCCGAGGTCCTTGTTGACTATAACTGCGATTCCGTCGAGAGCTACAGTTGTTCCGACTAGTCCGGTCTCGCTGGACTTCAGGGCGCGGGATGCGAGCCCGATGTCGGCGGTTCCATTCTTCGCGGACTCAACGCCCGTGCCGGATCCGGTGGGATCGTAGGTAATCTTGACGCCGGGGTTGTCGTTCATGAACTGCTCGGAAAGGATTCCGATGAGCTTCTCCATGGAAGTGGAGCCGTTAGTGGAAATGCTGCCGGACAGCTTTGCCGGTTCGGGAGCGGGAGCCGGAGTCGGTTCGGGAGCCGGAGCCGGAGCCGGTGCCGGATCCTTGGCGGCATCGTCCTTCTTCTCGCAGCCTACGAAGAGCGTAGTCGCTACGAGAACGGCAAGTAAAATCGCTAAAATTTTTCTTACTTTCATTTTTGTTCTCCTTTATGCAATTGATATTACACACCTATTTAGGTACAGTCCTATCCTATCGTTGTGTCGTAAAATCTGTTACCGTGGTTATGTAAAAAGCATGTAAAAAGGACTGTCCCGGGCTTGTATTTAAACCCGGAGACGGCCCTCGTACAGCAGCGCTGTCGACCCTATTCTTCTCTTATATTTTCAAGCTTTTTCGCCTCCCGGCAAAGCCGTAGGATAACAGATTATTAAAGCTCTGTTTTTGAACTCCATTAATAGTTATCTCTTTCCTTGGGGAAGATTACGATGAACTCCGAACCCTCACCGACCTTGCTTTTGAGCTCTATCTTTGCTCTGTGGGTGAGCGCCGCGTGCTTTACTATGGAAAGACCCAGGCCCGTGCCTCCGGCTTTCTTGGAGCGGCTCTTGTCGACCCTGTAGAAGCGCTCGAATATGCGTTCTCTGCTTTCTTCGGGGATTCCTATGCCGCTGTCCTTAACACTCAGGCGAATCTCTCTCGGCCCGTTCGTTATCGTCACATCGACCTTTCCTCCCGGTCTATTGTATTTTACGGCGTTGTCGCAGAGGTTATATACTATACTGTACAGATCCTGAGGAATT
>JAAZLU010000161.1 GCA_012799165.1 Clostridiales bacterium | reverse complement strand
CGGGGTAGGTAAATCTACATTGCTCAACACCTTCCTCGGCGAAGATCGCAGCGAGACGGGAGAGATAAGCAGAAAGACCCTGCGCGGTCGCCATACGACTAGACACAGCGAACTATTCGATTGCGGAGATTTTAAGCTCTTCGATACTCCCGGATTTACCAGCTTCGATCTTGAAGGTATAGAGGAGGCTGAACTCGGACGACTCTTCCCGGAGTTTGTACCCTATATCCCGGACTGCTATTTTAACGATTGCCGTCACCTTGCCGAGCCCGGATGCGCGGTGATTAAGGCCCTCTCGGAGGGAAAGATAAGCAGAAGAAGGTATGCCTCGTATGAGGGAATGATAGACTTTATACGCAGCATTCAGAAATATTAGGAGATTAAAATGGCACAACTGGCACCATCGATTTTAACTGCGGACTTGACGAATCTGCGCGCGGAACTCGCTCGCCTGGAAGAGGGGGGAGCGGATCTTGTCCATCTTGATGTGATGGACGGTTCTTTTGTTCCCAATATTACTTTCGGACAGCCCGTGGTTAGGAGCATCGCAAAGGCGACGAAATTGCCTTTGGATATACATCTTATGATAGTCCGTCCGGAGCTCTGTCTTGAGGAGTTCGTTACGGAAAGAACAGAGTATATAAGCGTCCACGCGGAGGCCTGCCTGCATCTCCACAGGACGATTCAGCAGATAAAATCGATCGGGGTTAAGGCGGGGGTTTCGCTCAATCCCGCAACGCCGCTGTCTGCTATCGAATATGTGATCGGCGAACTCGATATGGTGCTGATTATGTCTGTGAATCCCGGATTTGGGGGACAGAAATTTATAGAATCCACTTGGGAGAAATTGCGAGCTCTGGACGCGATGAGGAAAGAGAAAAACCCGAAGCTGCTGATTGAAATCGACGGCGGGGTCAATTTGGACAACGCCGCTCAGCTTGCGGCGGCAGGTGCGGATATATTGGTGGCGGGAAGTGCAGTATTTTCGGGAGGAGACGCTGCGGAGAATGTCAGAAAATTCAGGGAAATACTTAAGGTTTGAGTCCTGTAAATTTCGCGAAGCTTTTTCGAGCAAAGCAGTATATAGCGCTATCGTTTTGATTATATTCCGATTCGGTTTGTTATTTTTTAATTTTTAGGGCTTGACAGCAACGCTTTAGAGTGTTAGTGTAATAGCATATTTCGAAAGGATATGCAGATGATTCACTTTGCAGCAGACAAGATGATGATGATGGAAATGCGCATGGGCATGCGCATGTTTTGCTTGCAGGAGTCGGACGCTTTCCATCGTTAGAGCAAAGCCCATTGGGGCGAAAGAAGGAAGTTATAACAGCGGACGGCACCGGCCTATCCGCTGTTTTTAATTGAAGAGGGGTATGAGCCGGTAGCAAATTTAAAGGAGAGGAAAAATGAAAAAGATCTTATCACTGATTATCGCAGTATTGCTGCTGGTAGGCCTGGTGGCCTGCGGAGACTCGGGCAAGAAGGGTGCCGCCATTCAGATTGCGGTTCCCAACGATACTACCAACGAAGCAAGGGCTCTCAAGATTCTTGAGGCCAACGGCATAATTAAGCTCAAGGAAGGCGCCGGAATTACCGCGACGAAGAACGATATAGTGGAAAATCCGCATAATGTCGAAATCGTAGAGGCGGAGGCCGCGCAGCTTCCTAACATCTTGAAGGATGTCGATTACGCCGTAATCAACAGCAACTACGCGATTTCGGCAGGCCTGGATCCGCTCAAGGATTCCCTGGTACTTGAAGGTGCCTACTCATCGTATAGCAACATTCTTGCCGTCAAGGAAGGCAACGAGAATGATCCTAAGGTAAAAGCTCTGGCGGCCGCGCTAGCTTCGAAGCAGGTAGCGGATTTCATCGCCAAGGAGTACGGCGGTTCGGTCGTGAGCGTCATCGACAATCCCGGCGACGGATTTGACAGCTCTGTTGACTATGCGGCTCTGTCCGGACAGAAGATTACCGTTGCGGCCTCGCCCGTTCCCCACGCCGTGATACTTGCGGTCTGCAAGGATATACTGGCGGAGAAAAACATAACTCTCGATATTCAGGAATTCACGGACTATGTTGTACCCAACACCGTCGTTGACGATGGAACATTGGATGCGAACTACTTCCAGCATGAACCCTACCTCGATGATTTCAACGAGCAGCAGGGGACTAAGATTGTTGCCGTTCTGCACGTTCACGTGGAGCCCATGGGTCTTTACGGCGGCAAGCAGAACACGCTCGATCCTCTGAAGTAATCGAAAATTTTACGGGGGTTGCGCGCCTTTGGCGTCGCAGCCCCTAAATGATGAAGTTCATTGCATTTAAAGAAGGAGCGGCGATGATACGGATAGTAGGACTCAGCAAGACATTTGAATCGGCGGAAGGCGAGGTCGAGGCTCTCAGCGATGTCAACATCGATATCGAGGAAGGCACGATTGTCGGCATTATAGGCATGTCCGGTGCGGGAAAATCCACGCTTGTGCGGTGCATCAACATGCTCGAAAGGCCCAGCGAGGGCAAGGTCTTCGTCGACGGGACGGATATGGGCGCGCTGGATGCGGCGGGCCTTAGGAAGGCGCGCCGCGGTATAGCCATGATATTCCAGCAGTTCAATCTGCTCATGCAGAGGGACTGTCTGGCTAATGTGCGTTTTCCGCTGGAGTTGGCGGGCCTTTCCGGCAGGAAGGCAAATGAAAAGGCGAAGGAATTATTGGATTTGGTCGGATTGCCGGATAAGGCGCGCGCTTACCCCGCGCAGCTTTCCGGAGGGCAGATGCAGAGGGTAGCTATAGCGAGGGCGCTGGCAACCGAGCCCAATGTGCTGCTCTGCGACGAGGCGACATCCGCGCTCGATCCGAGCACGACTCACCAAATTTTGTCGCTGATTAAGGATATAAACAAGAGACTAGGAATAACGGTAGTCGTCATCACTCACCAGATGAGCGTAGTTCAGGAAATTTGCGACAGGGTTGCGATATTGGACGGAGGAAGGGTCGCGGAGCAGGGGCTGGTAGCCGAAGTCTTTGCGGCACCCAAGTCCGATGCGGGACGCAGACTGGTCTTTCCCGGGCGCCCGGATGCGCGGGTATCGGTCAGCGGCAACGATAGGCAGCTACGCATAGTGTTTAGAGACTCGCAGACCACAAGCAAGCCTTTAGTGGCGACGATGGCGGTGGAAAAGGGAATAGTCGCGACGGTAATTTCCGCGAGCACTCAGCAGATCTCGGGAGATGTTTACGGGAGCATCCTTCTGGGTCTTCCCGCGTCGAAATTCGAAGAGGCTATGGAGTATCTGGAATCCTTCGGGAATTTAACCGTGGAGGAGGTCACTGAAATTGTTTGATAATGTGTTCACCGTGGAAGCCTGGCAGGAAATGCTGCTCTGCCTTAAAAACGAGATACCTTTCGCAATCTGGGAGACTCTTTATATAACGATCGTTTCGACGGCTCTGGCGCTGCTCACAGGACTCCCTCTGGGCGTGCTGCTCGTCGCCGGCGAAAAGGAAGGCGTTTTGCCGCTGCCCGGGTGGCTCATGCATGCATTGAATTTTATTATAAACATCCTCAGATCGGTACCCTTCCTTATATTGATGATAATGGTATTTCCTCTTTCGCGGCTTCTAATCGGGACCACGGTCGGTACAAAGGCGACAGCGGTTCCGCTCGTCGTCGCGGCTTTTCCTTATATAGCCAGGCTGATTGAGGGGAATATGAGGGAGATCGATCCGAATATAATAGAGGCGGCTCAATCCATGGGTGCATCGCCCATTCAGATAATATGGAAGGTGATGATTCCGGAGGCGAAGCCCGGATTGATAAACAGTGCGACGATCGCTATGACCACTATTCTGGGTTATTCTGCAATGTCGGGAATAATCGGCGGCGGAGGCCTCGGGCAGATAGCGATTAACTACGGCTATTACCGCTACCGCTACCTTACGATGTATCTGGCGGTCGCAATACTCATACTTCTTGTGCAGTTTTTCCAGAGTGCGGGAACCCACCTCTGCGTGAAATCCGACAAGAGGCTTAAATAGCGCTTGCAATGAAGCTCGCAAAATGATATAGTTCAGCTTGATATTTTAGAAGTGGGGTGAAAATAATGGCGAATATCAAATCTGCAAAAAAGAGGATCAAGGTAAGTGCGAACAAGACGCTGAAGAACAGGCGCATCAAGAACAGCTTCAGAAGCACGATTAAGAGCTTCAATAGAGCTTTAGCTGAAGGCGATTTTGCGCTCGCGAAGGACGAACTTGGCCTCGCAGAAAAGAAACTCATGAAGGCGGCGGCAAAGGGAACTATCCACAAGAATACCGCTTCCAGAAAGGTTTCCAGACTCACCAGAGCCTACAACAAGGCGCTGGCGGAGTAATCTCACCCGTCCCCCACAGCGCATAAGTTAAATGCGATAAAGCCCGGAGTGTCTCCCGGGCTTTTTAATATGTATTAGTTTTTCTTTTCGCAAGCAGCTTTTATGGGGTTTATACGCGATAAGGATACGGACTTATTTTGTTATAATCGTGGCTGATTCGTCATTTATAACGGCCTCCACATTATCCAACGAGGTTATATAAGCCTTTCCGTTATCCGTGTTCTCTACAAATGAAATGGATGCTTCGATTTTGGGCAGCATGCTTCCCGCAGCGAATTGATTCTCTTCAATATATCGTTTCATTTGCCGGACATCTACCTGTTCCAATTTTTGCTGACTCGGTTTGTTGAAGTTGATGTAAGCATTGTCAACTCCGGTTAAGATTACCAGATAATCCGCCCTTACGATTTCCGCCAATTTCGCTGCGGCGAAATCTTTATCTATGACTGCCTCAATACCCCTATAACATCCATTATCTTCAATGACCGGTATTCCTCCACCGCCCGCAGAAATTACAATAACCCCGTTATCAGCCAAGTTACTTATGATATCAGCTTCGACGATGTAGATCGGTTTCGGTGAGGGAACCACCCTGCGGTATCCGCGCCCTGCATCTTCGATATAAGTATCCGAGGATTGTGCCGCTCTTTTTTCGGCTTCCTCTTTGGATAGAAACGGTCCGATCGGTTTTGTCGGATTTTGAAAGGCGGGGTCATCATTGGAAACGACAACTTGCGTCAATAAGGTGGCTACGGGCTTATGTATGCCGCATTTGCGCAAGGCTTCATCCAATGTATTTTGCAGCCAATAACCGATACTTCCCTGTGTCATGGCGACAGCCGTATCTAGCGGCATAGCCGGATTGGATTTCGAATTGAGCGCCTCTTGTTGTAAAATCAAATTCCCAACCTGCGGCCCGTTACCGTGAGTGATAATAAGCTCGTAACCGGCCTCAATTAATTGGACGAGCTTTTCACTCGTGTTACTCAGAGTTTTAATTTGTCCTTTTGCCGTCGGGTCGTTGCTGAGAATGGCATTTCCGCCCAACGCAACTACAATCCTTTTGCCCATAATTATCTCTTTCTTCATAACATCGAATTCTATTTTATCCGCTCGTTGCGCATAACGCTATCATAAAAAACTTTAGCAGCCAACAAGCCGCAAGCGGAAAATGTCGACCGCTAAAATCGGAATAATTAAAAAGCTGTTTATGCTGTCCGAATATGTGCTTAAGTGCCGTTTTACGTCAATATCATAGGATGAATCGGTAAAAAAGTAAATACTTCGTCCGGGTGCCTAGCGCAAAATACAAAAATTTGAAATGAAGGATAAGGAACAGCCTTGGAAAATATTTCGCTTGCAATGCGCAAATGCCGTGTTATAATAGCTTTGCACTCATTTTGAGAGGACGGGAGGTGAACGATGTAATGGCACAGGTAACAGTCAGAGAAGGCGAAAATCTTGAAAGCGCTCTAAAGCGTTTCAAGCGTTCTTGCGCCAGAGACGGCGTCATGTCCGAGCTCCGCAAGAGAGAGCACTACGAAAAGCCGAGCGTAAAGCGGAAGAAGAAGTCCGAAGCGGCACGCAAGAAGGCTAACAGGAGATATTAATAGCCTTAAAACCGAAGCCAAATGGGCTTCGGTTTTTGTTTTCAAACCCCCATGGAATATGCTATCATATAATATGTATCAATATATTCGGAGGTAGTATTTGAGCGAATTAATAATCAGTTGGGAAGCTATGACCGACCCCAAGGAAGTGTTCGG
>JAAZLU010000160.1 GCA_012799165.1 Clostridiales bacterium | reverse complement strand
CGTAAAGGATTTGCTTAGCGAAGCTATCCCAAAGACCGTGTCCGGGGTGGCCGGGAGATTCTTCTCCACATTTCTCAGGCCGAAACCCTTCTCGAACAATACCCCTTCCGGACCTCTTATGCACACCGCCACTCCGGTGTACTCATCTTCTTTAATCTTTTTTGCAAGCGCAGCTTCAAGCGTCTTATTATTTCTTTTCATGTGACCTCCTTGATTGTTAATAGTATAATAATTCTAACATTTTTAAGCCCTCTCCTCAACGGAGATGTGTGCTATAACATTTCCTCCGGTCTTTTCCGGTCGTAGGCGGGAAATGTTGTATCATTTCAGTATGTGTGGTTGTGATATAATAAAGATTAATTTATAAATGATTGAACTTTACGGCGAGGGATGTAGCTTGCGCACGCGGACAATCACCGGGTCGCGGTTCTTGGCGATTGCCGAGTCGAAGACGAGAGCAGAGCTTAGAACCGTTCGGGCACCCGTGTTAGCGGGAGCGTGTCCGCAGCGTAAGCTACGACCGAGCGGTGAAGAGCTCGGCGAGGGATGTGGCTACGATCGAGCGCTACCAGGAGGAATATAATATGCCGGATACGATAACAGAAATCTTAGCAAAACTTCAAGAACAGGGGATAAAAGTCCTGATAGCTCTGATAATAATGTTCGTGAGCTTTAAACTCATAAACCGAGTCTCCAAAATCGTGCAAAACCGTGTTGCCAAGAAAGAGACTCTGGACAAAACTCTCACCCGCACCATAGCCCGGGCCGCCCGCATAGTCGTCAAAGTTCTGGTCGTACTGAGCCTCATAAGCTATCTCGGAATAGATACCAGCAGCTTTACGGCCCTGATAGCCTCTTTCGGCGTCGCCTTCGGTCTGGCAATGAACGGTGCTGTCTCGAATATAGCCGGAGGCCTACTCCTTCTCGTGACCCGCCCCTACAAACTCGACGACTTTGTTAAAGTCGCCGGCTATGAGGGATTCGTTGAAGATATTAATCTCAATTACACAGTGCTGCGAACATTCGACAACAAAGTGATCCATATAGCAAACGGCAAAGCTTCGACAGAGTCCATAACAAACTATTCAAAAAAGGAAATACGCAGAGTCGATCAGGTCTTCAATGTATCCTTCGATTCGGACTACGATAAAGCGCGCCGGGTAATACTGGACCTGGCCGAAAATCACGAAAAAATCCTCAAGGACCCCGCTCCCTTCGCCCGCTTGACTGCCCATGGAGATAACGGCATGGTAATAACTTCGAGGGTCTGGGTCAAAATCGAGGACTACTGGTCGGTATCCTACGATATGTTGGAGGGCGTACTGAGAGGTTTCGAAGAAAATTCTATAGAGATACCTTACTCACAATTGGATGTCCACCTGAAATAGAACGCACCATCTTCAAGATTCCGGCTTAGCTTTCAAGATTATGCCGTAAATCGAAATGCAGAATTAAAAACACTAAAAAAGGCGAGGCCCGGCAAGCCTCGCCTCTTTGTGATTAGACTACTGTTTTCTGAGTATATCCTGAGCCCTCTTAAGCTGCAGGTCGTCTATAAGCTCGCCGCTCTCGCTGTAGCAGTCATCCGTAAGCTCCACCACTATATCGGGTGATATTCCGACCCCGTGTATAACTTCACCGGAGGGGGAGAAGTACTGCATCGTCGTAAGCTTTACGGCGCTGCCGTCCTTGAGCTGCTCTATACTCTGTATTATGCCCTTGCCATAGCTCTGAGTGCCTATGAGCAATCCCTCGGAATTGTCCTTGATTCCCGCCGCGAGAATCTCCGAAGAAGAAGCGGAGCCCTCATTTATGAGAACCACATATTTCATCTCCGTGCGCCCGGCGGAAGTCTTATAATACTCCCTGTTTTTGTCGTGATCCTCGGTGTAGGCCACGGTACCCTTGTTCATGAGCATATCGG
>JAAZLU010000159.1 GCA_012799165.1 Clostridiales bacterium | reverse complement strand
CATAAAACTTGGGGAAGATCGATTTCCTCTCCTTTGCGCGGCGCATCAGTTTCCACCTCCCGTAACGACGAAGGCGGTGGGAAGCCTCCAGGAGCCGTTGGCATAGTAGAGCGTAACGCTCGTCATTAGATACTCGCCGTTATAATACATCGACGATGAACTGCCGCCGTCGAGATTGGCAGCGTTTATTGCCTCGTATTTTTGCATTACGCTTATGAGATCCGAGGCGGTCGCACCGAGGTGCCCCGCGGAGCCTCTTCCGTCCGTAACAAATAGAAGCACGGCGCCGTCGGCGCGCTGCCCTATCGCAGTCCTGGGATTTGCGCCGGAGCCTGCACCGTGAAGCTCCCGCGCCTCGCCGTTGATTACGAGCGGCACGAAGTGGTTGTTCGCGTCGGAAAGTTCATCCTGGAAGGCCACGGCATCCCTTATTCCCTCGTCCTTAACGAAGTCCTCAAATTGCTTGGCAGACCAGCCTTCTATATTCTCTATTCTCAGTTTATTATCGTTGTCGAATCCTATCATATATAGCCCGGCCCAGCCCCAGGGCTTGTTGAGCTGAATCTCGCCATCGCTTACGCAGACGCCGTAAGGGCTTCCTCCCTTGTTTTTATCCGCGGCATATAAGCCTCCGTTGACCCCCGCAAGTGCGCCCGAATCCTTAACTATCTCCTCGAGCTCCTTACCGTACTCGCTCCAGGGATATGTTGTCGCCACCTTGACCTTCGAGGGGTCCTTGACGATCATCATCGTGCCATAGTAGCTGCGGCCGTTAACTTCTATTATCTCTATGCCGTTCTCGTCGAAGTTTCCCTCTGCCATGCCCTGCGTATCGACAAGCTCCGTATCCACCTGCTCGTCCATCTTGCTCATGGAGGTGCGGCTTACAATCTCCTCTATCTCCTCGGAACTCAGAAACAGTCCGGCGAGGAATTTCAGATTGCCCGATTCGAGTACCGTAGTGACCATCACATCCCGCGCTGCGGGAGAAGGCCCCTTCATGATGGCAGCCAAGGCCACCACTACAGATAAAAACATAGCGACAATTATAGTTACGAGCACCAAAAGCAGCCTCGCAATATTTCTTCCTGCAGAACTTTTTTTTCGCCTTTCGGCCCGCCCGCTACGACCCGTAACGACTCTGTTATCTTCGTTCAAAAACCTATCCTCCCCTATGGATTGCCGCCGCGCGACGGCTTTTAAATTATACTAATTTCGATTGAATATATCAACATAAGCTGCGTATGTAATGCTTTCGTAAAGCTGCGTAAAAATTGTTAAAACCCTATTGACAAAAATTTAATATGGTAGCAATATGATATCAGAAAGATATCATCAAGATATTTCAAAAGGAGGTATTACAAAATGCAGGAAAAAATTATCACAGGAAAGAAATACGGCCTCGCCGTCCTAATTTTAGTCATCTTGCTCTATGTCGCAGCCATAGCCGGGATAATCTACTCGCAAGCTGAAGTTATCGCTATTTTTATACCTTGCATCGCCTATATAGCTCTGGGCTGGATAGCTCTGCTAGGACTCAAGGTTGTAAGACCTCAGGAGGCTCTGGTCCTCACCCTCTTCGGAGAATACTACGGAACGCTCAAGTTTCAAGGTTTCTACTGGGTTCATCCCTTCTGCACGGCAATAAATCCGGCAGCGAAGACCAAGCTCTCCCAGAGCGGGGACGTAATAGACAAGGAGAAAGGAAATGCCCTGGCAAAGGTTCTCTCCGGAAATCAAAATGCCGAGATAGAGGTTACGGACAAGAGAATCTCCCTTAAGATAATGACTCTCTCGAACGCCAAGCAGAAGATAAACGATCGCCTCGGAACTCCGATAGAGATAGGAATTGCGGTAATCTGGCGCGTCGTAGATACCGCAAAAGCCGTATTCAATGTCGATAACTACAAGGAATATCTCTCTCTTCAGTGCGATGCCGCGCTTAGGGATATAGTCAGAATCTATCCCTATGACGTAGCGGAGGGCATCGACACCACGGGAGACGGACAGCCCGACGAGGGTAGCCTTCGCGGTTCAAGCGAGGTAGTCGCAAGGAGAATAAAGGAAGAGATACAGGGGAAGGTTCACGAAGCGGGTCTGGAGATTTTAGAAGCAAAGATAACCTACCTGGCATATGCGCCCGAGATAGCGGCCGCGATGCTCCAGAGGCAGCAGGCCGCGGCAGTGGTCGACGCAAGAAAACTTATAGTCGAAGGAGCCGTAGGCATGGTAGAGATGGCTCTGGACAGATTGAACGAAGGAGTTGTACAGCTGGATGAGGAACGCAAAGCCGCCATGGTTTCCAATCTGCTGGTCGTCCTCTGCGGAAATAAGGACGTGCAGCCCGTCGTCAACTCCGGCAGTCTGTACTGATGTCCGACGAGAAGAAACAGGTTCCTCTGAGGCTTTCTCAGAAACTGTACAACGCTGTGGCGGCCTGGGCCGCGGACGACTTCAGATCGGTAAACGGCCAGATAGAATACCTCCTTACCGAATGCGTAAGGCAGCGTAAAAAAGACGGTAAATATGTTTCGGAAACTTTAGACGAACCATTGGATATAGATATAAGTTAGCGCGGGGGGCGCATTCAATTAATGCTTAAAATCGAACACTTAACTAAAACATTCGGGGACAAGGTCGCGGTCGACGAGCTGTCCCTGCATATCGCCCCGGGGGAAATCTACGGCTTTATTGGCCACAACGGAGCAGGCAAAACCACGACTCTTAAATCCTGCGTGGGCATACAGAACTTCGACAAAGGGGATATTTATATAAGCGGCTCCTCCATCAAGGAGGAGCCCATCAGATGCAAGCAGCAATTCGCCTACATCCCGGACAATCCGGAGCTCTACGAGTTTATGACGGGCAGCAAATACCTGAATTTCGTCGCGGACATCTTCGGCGTGAGCCGCCCGCAGCGCGATGAAAAAATCGCTCGCTACGCTGAAAACTTCAATTTAGCTCATGAGCTCGGAAATCCCATCGCGACCTACTCGCGAGGCATGAAACAAAAGCTTGCGGTAATTTCTGCCTGGATGCACGACCCCGCGCTTATACTTATGGACGAACCCTTCGTGGGGCTCGACCCCAAGGCTTCCTTTATCCTGAAGGATATGATGCGGGAGCACTGCGGGCAGGGCGGATCGATATTCTTCTCGACTCATGTGCTGGAGGTGGCCGAAAAGCTCTGCCACAAGATAGCGATAATAAAGAACGGGCGGCTTGTACGTTCGGGCCCGATGCAGGAAGTTACGGGAGACGACAGCTTAGAGGAGATCTTCCTCGAACTGGAGGCCTAATATGCTGAAGATACTCGTTAAAAAACAGATGGCGGAGATCTTCCGCTTCTTCTTCTACAATCCGAAAAACAGCAAAGGGCGCACGAAGGCCGGGACGATACTTTCCTTGGTCGGCTATATATTCGTTATGGTCGTAATCCTCGGCGGGATGTTTACCGGCTACGCGAAGCTGCTCAGCCCCATTGCGACCGTCGGCTACGGATGGTTTTACTACATAATGACAGGTATGGTCGCGATATTCATTGGAGCTTTTGGAAGCATATTCAACAGCTACTCTGGCTTATACCTTGCGAAGGACAACGAGCTGCTACTTTCGATGCCCATAGCGCCGAAGGATATCGTGCTTTCGAGACTGCTCTCGGTCTACCTGATGGGTCTTATGTACAGCGCGGTCTGCTCGGTGCCTGCGGTTATTATCTTCTTTACTGTTGTACCGGCGAGCTTTACGGGAATTACAGGAAGCGTACTCTTTATATTTTTGATATCGGTATTCGTCTTAGTTCTCTCCTGCCTTTTAGGCTATGTGGTCGCAAGGGGCAGCCTGAAGATGAAGCGCAAGAGCTTTGCGGCGGTCCTGCTGGCGCTGATAGGAATGACTCTGTACTATTTCCTGTACTTCAAAGCGCTGGATCTTATAGAAGATGTCGTAAATAACGTCGTATTTTACGCCGAGAAGCTTAAGGGTGGTGCCTATCTGATCTATCTCTTCGGACGGCATGCGGAAGGCGACCCTTTCGCGATGTTCGTCATATTCGCATTAATAATGCTGCTTCTGGTATTGACGCTCCTTTTACTGTCGCGCAGCTTTACTAAGATAGCCACCACGAGCGAGGCATCGCCCAAGAGCAAAAAGCGCAGCTTTTCCGCCGAAGAACAGAGGAGTCCCTTTGCAGCGATGCTCCGCAAAGAGTTCGGAAGGTTCACTTCCAGTGCCGACTATATGCTGAACTGCGGACTAGGAATCCCTATAATGTTAGGCGGAGGGATTTTGCTGCTGCTAAAGAGAGACTTTATAAGCAACGAGTTCCTGCCCGATCTTTGGAAGAATTTAGGAGGGAATTTCGCCGGGGTCGCGACAATACTCTGCAGCGCCGCGATATGCCTGATAGCATCGATGAGCGATATGGCAGCTCCTTCGGTGGCTCTGGAAGGAAAGAATCTCTGGATAGCGAGGTCCCTGCCCGTAAGCAGCCGGATTGCACTTAAGGCAAAGCTCTGCCTTCAGATAATATTGACCCTCCCGGCGGTCCTCTTCCTGTCTATCTGCACCGTAATAGCCTTGCAGCTTTCCGGTATCGACGCCGCCCTCGTCGTGCTTATTCCGGCGCTATTTGTAGTGATGAACGCACACTTCGCCCTCTCGATAGGCCTGCGCAGTCCGGACCTCGACTGGACTATGGAGATATATCCCATAAAGCAGAGTCTGAATGTGGGGATAGCCCTCTTCGCGCCGTGGTTATATGTGTTGGCGCTGGGCGGAGGCTATCTGTACTTAAGAGCAAAATGGGGCGTCGAAGCTCTGCCCTTCGCTGGAACCGCCATCGCGGTAAATATTTTGGCGATAATAGTCCTTAGAACATGGCTAATAAAGAAAGGCACGAAGATATTCGAAGCACTGTAAGAAGAAGGTTCAAATCCGAAAGTAACTCTTAAAGTGTGCCTGAAAGTTCTTTTTCCACAACTGACCTAACACGGAGTAGAGTATATTTGATGCAGAGGGGGCTCATTTATTTAAATTATTAATAAATGAGCCTGTATATATGAAACATACTTTCCTATGACGGCATCGGAGTCGAGGAAAGCTCTTTAAATTGATGAACCTATCGTTCCAAGCTCCCTCCAAGCCCTTCCCGTGTTAGGCACATCCTCAGAATTCGTGTTTCGGGCACATATTTCTTCTTTTTCATTAGATTCGCCCGAGAATAACTATTAAAATGTGCCCATAAGTCCCTTTTCTGCAACTGAGCTAACATGGCGACGAATGAGAGCTGAACGAAATTGATGCTTTTTGAGTTAAATATATGAAATATTAGAAGGTAACTAAATATAT
>JAAZLU010000158.1 GCA_012799165.1 Clostridiales bacterium | reverse complement strand
CTCTACGATTACTACATAAACATTTCCCTCTTTATAAGTGCCACTAGCTTCCGTTTCAAGCAAATCAGATATGCTGATATCCTGCGTATTTGAGGCAAAAGCAGCAATGGGAAGCGAAGCAATAACTAGGACAAATAAAAGAAATAGCGCTGCTACTCTTTTTATTTTGGGCAAGGGGCGCTTAAAAGCGCCCTTTGCCAATGAGTAATTAGTCGATGTTTTCATTGTCTTAAATTCCCTTTAACACTGTAATATATGGAGACTCCGTACCATTTTGCGTAATGATTTGGTAGTATTTACCTGCCTCAACATTAAGCTGATACCCGGGGCTACCCGATGCGTTAATCGGAGCTCCATTAAGATAAACATTATCTTCAGATGACCTTATATATAGCGCACCTGCAGGAACTTCTTTATATCCCCCGTTGGTAGTTGTTATAACACCTGTTCCAGGCTTTATAATCACTAAATCCGTCGTCGCCGCGCCACTTCCCGTTCCTGTCGCTGCCGCTACGCTGCAGACCTCTGTGGAAATCTCGCCGAATGGCGGGTTATCCTGTGCTGCCGCAGTATAGATGCGTACGAAGGTTATATCGCCGAGATCTACGGGCTTGCCGACATTAGGATTGAGAGTGCCGTTTTCCTTATAAGCCGGTTCTACGGCCCAGGAAATATCTATTGGATCGCCGCCGCCTTTATTCTCGGTATAGGCATTGTATCCCTGGCTGTCCGTTACAGACGCTATGCCATAGGGATTGTAAGCTACGCCGCTGCCGAGTGTTCTGTTGGGATGCGCATCGCAGTAGCCGAACAGATATTTCGTCGACAGATTCGTGCTGACATTCGAAAGTAGCACGCCACTGAGGGTGAGCGTAGCAGCTCCGGTCGCATCCGTATAATCGTAGGCGGAGAAGGTATTCAGCAGACCTGGGCGATGCATCGGATAATCGAGGTTGTTGCGCTCTTCAAAATAGTTGCAATTGAACGGGAACCACGAATGATTGTGGAAAGGATTGGTAGCTACCGTTCCGCTTCCTGAGCCGGAAGGCGAAGTCCAATTGTACTGTACCGCAAGAGGATTACCCATATTGTTCGCCGGCACCGTCGCTAAATTTTCGCTCGGATTCGGATGAGTATAGGTAACGCTGTAGCCGGGCGTACTGTCGTCTGTATAGTACAGGCTTCCGGCAATATCATACCAGACTATGCCGTCACCTTTTGCATCGCCGGGCTTATAGCCTCCGATGCCGTCCGATACAGCCTGTGCAACTTGAATGCCGCCGGGTTCGGAATTGCCCCAGAAGGCATTGCCGTATACTATAAAGTCTACTCCGTACTCGTTGCTTGCATCATTTTTGACATTTCCTTCGTAGCCGCCACCGGTCTTGGGTGTTGCACCGAAGTCATAGACATAGGAGCCGCCGAAATAGCCCAGAGACACTCCGGTAGCCTCGTTGTGCTTAAGCGTACCGTCGGCGGTAAAGATATCGCCCCAGCCGCCCACGGTTACGCCCTCGTTGGTAAACTGACCGGGCGCGGGTATGTAGGCATAGACGCCGGCCTCTGTCGGGCTTGGCCCGGGACGCTGAACCGCTATGGAATATTCTTCGGATTTGAGATCATTTTCTATCTTAATCCAGATTCTTCCGTCGAACGGGCCATTCGGTATCGCAACTGTAGCACCATCCGCAAGGGTATTGCTGTAAGTGCCGGGCGTACCTTCGCTCACTTCGTAGTAAACGGTCGGGTCGACTGACCCTCCGTCGGTCCAAAGCGAGTAGTACACTTTTACGTTAGCAGGAACGGTTCCGGCATCGTAATTTGCCACATTTGGATCGAAGCCGGCAAATGGATTGCCCGCCTGAGTCATGTTCAGATACTCGTCGTTTGTGTCTTTAATCGTAAGACGGCTGAGCTTGAGGCTATAGCACCTTATGGCTTCGTAAATCTGGTCTGCAAGAGCATTAATCTCGCTAAAGCTTGCAGCCGTATTGTTATTTACCGCATTATATATATTTTGATCTACTTCGGCCTTCTCTAAATCAGAAAGAGAGGCATAGCCATTGAGCTGCTCCGTGCGCCACGTGGACTGCGTAATCGTATGGATACCGCTGACATTCAGGCGAGCCGGAATAAGCTGCGGGCCGCTGCTTGTAGTGAGCTTGCGACCTTCAATATGAGTGGTGCCTGTTGGAATTTTTCTTGCGCTACCTCTAACCGGATCTTTTGCTGCATGCTTTTGCGGATACGGTGTTATGGTGCCAAAAATTTCTTCGGTGCGAAGATCTGCAAAGTTAACGGAGCTTCCGATAAGGCGCAGGTACACATCCTCGTTGTCCGTTGCCTGTATAAATTTAACGCTGCCGTCTGCCCTGCGAACCGCGGGAGCTCCAGTGGGCTCGATGTATGTGAAGAAAGTATTATCCACATCCATGGCAAAGAAAACGGTAAGTACATCTCCATCCGTCATAGTCGTCTGATTTAGAGTACCGCCCGCCATCTTGTTATTCACGAAATACAGCCAAGCCGGTTTTTCGTAAGTTGAACCCTCCGGAGTTAGTCCGTTGATGCTCTGAATAATCCCGGCAGAGTCGATGTTATACGAAATGGCCGGAACCTCGTCGAGTGCCGATGTGAGCGCATCGTATGCGTTTCCGCTCGTACCCGGTAGCTCCACAGAAGTCGTCCGCAATTCCTTTGTTCTGTCGGATGCGTCTAAGCCGAAGACGCGTACCATAACAGTTGTGGTGCGACTGACAGAATCCTTCGCAAATGCCGCCATTGGCAATAATGTAATTACCATCGCCAGAACCAAGAGGACAGCAAAAAGTCTGCTAGTCTTTCTGATATTTGACATTTGATCTCCTTTCGTTTAGATCTTTATCCCTTGCAACTTCTCTCAAGCGGTCGGGATATTACCGCATGAGTTTTTACCTTGTAGTTTTGGATGGGGCGCTAGTCTTGCCCCGAGTCCTTTTTCTGGCATCATCTCCTTTCTTTCTGAATTTTCCGACTTTCGAGCTTCTTGCTCGGAGCGTTTTTTGAAAAATCCGCATCG
Source organism: Clostridiales bacterium (assembly GCA_012799165.1). Taxonomy (GTDB): domain Bacteria; phylum Bacillota; class Clostridia; order Peptostreptococcales; family Anaerovoracaceae; genus RUG11894. The sequence continues at coordinate 261 of JAAZLU010000158.1, read as the reverse complement.
CTGATTTTTTGCGAATCTGCTTTCTTCCGTCTTCGGGTGTAACCTTGCTTCAAAAGACATCCGAGTCTTCTTGGCCTTTATTTAGGCGTATAGTTCGGCTTAGGATTTTTTCGTCCTGCCTAGGCGCACAAGCGAGCCGGAGCGGAGCGTACTTGAGGTACGTGAGCACCGAGCTTGCGCAGTGCAACGACGGCAGGGCGGAAAAAGACAAGCCGACAAAAAAGCCGCGCGATAGAAAATTTTTCTATCGTGCGGCTGTAT
>JAAZLU010000157.1 GCA_012799165.1 Clostridiales bacterium | reverse complement strand
ATCACAGGAGCTCCGCCGTTACGGTGAGCGAGCTTACAAGACTCGGAACGGAGGCGAGAATCGGAGGCATGCTGTCCGGAAAACCCGGCATAGTCGTCATGCATATGGGGAGTTCCGACAAAAGGCTGGATACCGTGTTTAAAGTTCTCGAGTGTTCCGACATACCGGTAACAAGCTTTGTCCCCACTCACTGCTGCAGAACGGAGGCTCTACTTAAAGAGTCCGTTAGCTTTAACAAGAGGGGCGGATTTATAGATTTTACCGCTGAGACCATGGAGAGCGAAGCCGGAGTTGCCCTGGCCGTAGGCAAGGCGCTTAAATACGGTGCGGATACATCCAGAATAATCATAAGCAGCGATGCGGGCGGAAGCCAACCGGAGTTCGACGATGCGGGGAGGTGCATTGGACTATTTGCCGCAAAGAGCGATGTGCTTTTGGGAGAACTTCGCAGGCTCATCGAAAACGAGGGGATCTCAAAGGAAGCGGCAATTTCCTTCTTTACGAAGAATCCCGCTTCTTTGCTCCAAAAGGAGGGGATAAAGGGCGAGCTCAAGGAGGGAGCCGATGCGGATATACTCGTGCTTGGAAAAGATTACGATGTCAGTGCGCTCTGGGCCAAGGGCGAACAGCTCGTCGCCGAAGGCCGGCCGCTCGTAAAGGGCAGGTTCGAGCTATAATATCTTTAAGTCTTGTTCTGATTTTTCGAAATGCCGCCTTCGTGGCGGCTTTCATTTTCCAGTCGAATTGCGACATTCAGGCAGGCTCCCAAAAAGAGAAGGCTCATCAGTATGTGAAGCCATAGAATACCCAAAAACAGCACGGCCAGGGAGCCGTATATGGACGAAGCGATCCAGAATCGCGGTATTGCAAAACTGAAGATTTCCTTGAAAGCCATCCACGATAGTCCCGTAAAAATTGCGCCGGGCAGTTGCGATTTGAAACTGCGCCTGCCTCGGGGCAGGTATCTGTAGATTAGCAACACCATAAATACGGAAAGAATAAGATTTATGATATGACTGAGCTCGATAATCGAGGATAAGATGCTGTTTACTTGAGCAAGTCCGAGTTTTTCTGACAAGTTGTTTACAGCCTTTATAATCAAATCGCCCGCGGTTTGAAAAATCGTAGTCAGGGGTAGCAGGATTATGAAGACCAGGGTGTAGAGGACGGCCAAGGGTCTATCCTTTATGTCTTTTATCGCTCCGGGGAAGATTCGCTGCAGCCCCTTCTGTATTGCGGAGACACCCGAGCTCGAAGCCCAGATGGTCGTAAGGGCGGCCACCCCCGCCAGGGCGCCCGAACTCTGGTTTTTCAGAGTGTTGAATATACGGGCTGTCACCGTCCGCAACTCTTCCACATCGGGAAGGAATCTGAAGAAAAGCTCGGCAAAGTCGTCCGGTGAGTAGCCGGGAATCAGGTTTACAATGGCGATGACGAGCACAATTAACGGAAATATTGCCGTAAGTACAAACAAAGTCGCATTTCCGGCGTAGATGCTGATGTGCTTATTCGTGTATATGGACAGAGTTCTCTTAACTATTCCCAGCAGCTTTTTCTTCATGGGCGTTTCCTCGTGAACCTCCCTTCGGCGCTTAAAAAATTATATCACAACCAAGGTGGCAAAAGTGATACAACGTTTTCTACCTCTTGCTAGGGTAACAAAAGAAAGCGTTATATCACAACCATGCATACCTGAGTGATACAACATTTCGCTCCTATGGATTGGAAACCAAAAAAAATATTATATCACATCCAAGGTTGCAGCAGTCGCCTTTTCCAATCGATCTTCGGCACTTGTATGAATACGCCCGGGTGATATATAATTTATTGTATTGATTTGTAACCCTGCCGCGCGGAAATATCGGAGATACTTGCCGCTTATTCGCGAAGGACGAAAGTTGAAGCTTCGATTTTTCGCTGCGCAAGAAGGGATTTTAATGTGTCGGTGTGAGTGTAATAAGAAAGGGTAATTATGAAATTTTCACATATGAATTACGAGCGCCCGGATGCGGAGCTACTGAAGGAGCATTTGAAAAGCCTTACGGAGCGCATGGCGGCGGCCGCAAGCTACGAGGAGGCCCGCGAAGTCTTTTTGGAGATGGAAAAACTAACGAGCGAAGTTATGACCGTAATGCAGATCGCTTCAATAAGACACACGATAGATACCCGGGATGAGTTCTACGATGCGGAGCAGAAGTGGTGGGATAACACCATGCCGGAGATGCAGGTGTATCTTCAGAGCTATAAGATGGCGTTGCTGGGGAGTCCCTTCAGAGAGGATTTTGCGAAGGAGTACGGGGAGCTCATGTTCGTAAATGCGGAGATGCAGCTTAAGACCTTCAGTTCCGAGATCGTACCGCTGCTTCAGCAGGAGAATATGGAGGCGAATGCCTACGAGAAGCTGCTTGCGAGCGCTCAGATACCTTTCGAGGGGAAAATTTATACTTTGTCTCAGCTGACCCCCTTCAAGACCGATGCGGACGATGCGAGGCGGCTTGAGGCCTGGAAAGCAGAAGGTCAGTGGTACATGGATAACGCAGAGGCTCTCGATGAGCATTACGACAAGCTGACAAAACTTCGCGATGAGATGGGCAGGAAGCTCGGATACGGGGGTTTTACGACTCTCGGCTATTATCGCATGACGCGCAACTGCTACGATAAGAACGATGTCGAGCGCTTCCGCAAGGCGGTTAGGGAGTACATAGTGCCCATAGCAGACCGTAGTTATAGGGAGCAGGCAGAGAGGCTCGGAGTTGAATATCCCTTGAGTTATGCGGATGCCGCTCTGTCTTTCCGCTCCGGAAATCCCAGGCCTGTGGGAACTCCCGACGAGATAGTGCAGCAGGCATTGGATTTTTATGAGGATCTCAGCCCCGAGACAGGCGAGTTTTTCAAGACAATGATCGACAATGAGCTCCTTGACCTGCTATCCACCGAGGGCAAGGCTTCGGGCGGCTACTGCACTAGCCTCCCGGAGTACAAATGTCCATTCATATTCGCCAACTTCAACGGTACGCAGGGCGATATCGAGGTGGTTACCCATGAGGCGGGTCATGCTTTCCAAGGCTGGATGAACCGCAATCGCGTGCCTCTCGAGTACCAGTGGGCGACGCTGGAGGCCTGCGAAGTGCACTCGATGTCTATGGAATT
>JAAZLU010000156.1 GCA_012799165.1 Clostridiales bacterium | reverse complement strand
CGGCATTGGCAGTGCGCACGTTGCCTTTAGTTGCAACGCTCATGCCGAAATAGCCCGCAAGCACCGAGAATAGCGCCCCGAAGACGAAGAGAATAGCGGTAATCCAATCTATCCCGAAACCCAGAATAATCACCAGAGCGATTACCACGAAGACCATGGTTTTATATTCCCTCTTGAGGAATGCCATCGATCCTTCCTGAATAAAGCCGGCAATCTCTCTCATCCTTTCGTTTCCGGCGGGCTGCTTACCCACCCAATTGGCGAGACCGAAGGCGACCAGCAGTGCCGCAGCACCCACCGCAGGGGCAACCCAAGATAAATAATCCATGACGAATCTGTCCTCCTTAAATAATATAGCAAATAAACAAAGCATAACGCTGACAGGCGAATCTGAAGACGCCGCCTCTCAGCGCGATAAGCTTAATTATCCCTCAGAAAAAAGGGTTCTCTCACTGTATTACCACCAGTGCCAAGGCAGCGACTATGAACACCACCGCAGCCCCGACCGTGACCTTAGAGAGTATGGCATCGTAGCCCTTGCTCTTCTTCTTTCCGAAGAGTTGCTCCGCCCCGCCGCCTATAACGCCGGACAGACCGGCCTTGCTGCCGGACTGAAACAGCACGCTGGCGATGAGCGCAAGCGAAGCGATGGCTAAGAGTACCAACAGAAATATTTTCACTTTCGGTACCTCCTTACAAATAACTATTGAATTCTAGCATAGGAACCCTATTAAATCAAGCCGAATTCAGTATCCAGTATAAAATTCCAGGCCTATTCCCGGGCACTACTTCATTAGTGCCATCAGCTCTGAGGTAAAAGCAGAGGCGCCCCTCTGCTTTTCCACATTTCAGATAGAATTTCAGTCTCTCTATAAAGTAGTTTAGCGCAAATTGTAGAACACATCCGTTCCGGCATAGATTGCGCCGCCGCCGAGCATATCCTCTATCCGCAGCAACCTGTTATATTTCGCAATCCTGTCGGTTCTGGAAAGAGAGCCGGTCTTAATCTGGCCCGCATTTAAAGCTACGACAATATCCGCTATCGCGGTATCCTCGGTCTCTCCGGATCTGTGGGAAATTACCGCGGTGTAGGAGGCGCGCTTGGCCATCTCCACGGCATTCAAGGTCTCCGTGAGGGTTCCTATCTGGTTCGGCTTTATGAGTATGGAGTTGGCTACACCTTTTTCTATGCCTTGCGCAAGGCGGGCGGTATTGGTTACAAAGAGATCGTCGCCCACTATCTGAACCTTGCTTCCGAGCATATCCGTAAGCTTCTTCCAGCCCTCCCAGTCGTCCTCGGCCATGCCGTCCTCTATGGAGATGAGCGGATATTTTCCGGCGAGCATCTCGTAGTATTCGCAGAGCTCCTGCGCGTTTCTGGCAATGCCCTCGCCGCTGAAATTATAAAGCTTCTTCTCCTCGTCGTAGAGCTCGGTGGCGGCTACATCCAGCGCGATAAAGATATCCTTACCCGGCTCGTAACCGGCTTTTTCTATGGCCTTTATTATAAATGCTATCGCCTCTTCGTTGGTCTTGAGGTTCGGCGCAAAGCCCCCCTCATCTCCGACGGCGGTCGAAAGATTCTTTTCCTTGAGCAGTCCGCTGAGCGCATGGAAGGTCTCCGCCCCCATTCGCAGAGCCTCCGAGAAGCATTCCGCCCCCGCGGGCATTATCATAAATTCCTGTATGTCCAGAGAGTTATCCGCATGCTCTCCGCCGTTCATAATGTTCATCATAGGAACGGGAAGGTGCTTCGCGCCTATTCCTCCAATATACCTGAAGAGCGGCAGCTTAAGGGAATTCGCCGCTGCATCCGCAGCCGCCAGGGAGACTCCGAGTATCGCATTGGCTCCGAGATTGCCTTTATTCTCGCTGCCGTCAAGTTCTATAAGGTAATTATCCAGAAAAAGCTGATCGTAGGCAGGCAGGCCCTCCACGTGAGGAGCTATAATCTCGTTGACATTCTCCACCGCCTTGAGCACTCCCTTGCCGCGATAGCGGCTCTTATCTCCGTCGCGAAGCTCCACGGCCTCGTGGCTGCCTGTGCTGGCTCCCGAGGGGACTATCGCCCTTCCGAAGCTGCCGTCTAAAAGACGGACTTCCACTTCGACAGTGGGATTTCCCCTGCTGTCGAGAACTTCTCTGGCATAAACTTCATCGATGTAATTCATTGCTGCTTTCCTCCCTTACTGCTCGGCAAGATTTATAATTTCCACAAAGTTGTACGGATCGAGACTCGCTCCGCCAACCAAAGCTCCGTCTATATCGGGCATCCCGAGTATCTCGCGGGCATTATCGGGCTTGACGCTCCCGCCGTACTGAATTATGACGGCCTCCGCCACTTCAACCCCGTAGATATCAGCAATCACCTTACGGATAAAGCCGCACATCTCCTGAGCAGCCTCGGGGGTCGCGACCCTGCCCGTGCCGATGGCCCAGACCGGCTCGTACGCGATGACCGCCTTTTGTACATCT
>JAAZLU010000155.1 GCA_012799165.1 Clostridiales bacterium | reverse complement strand
AAATGTCCGTAGTGCAGCGGGTCGAAACTTCCTCCCAGCACACCGATGCGTCTATTCATCCGCTTTCTTATCCTTTATTTCAACCTTGACGGAGAGTTCATAGAGTTGCTCTTCGCTGACGACCGTGGGCGCATCGCTCATCACGCACTGGGCGCTCTGGTTCTTGGGAAATGCTATAACATCCCTTATATCATCAGTACCGAGAAGCAGCATGCAGAGTCTGTCGAGCCCGAATGCTATGCCTCCGTGCGGGGGCGCCCCGTACTTAAAGGCATCGATGAAGAACCCGAATCTCTCCTTTATATCCTCTTCGCTCAACTGCAAAACTTCGAAAATCTTCTTCTGAAGTACTCCGTCGTGTATCCTTATCGAGCCGCCGCCGGCCTCGTATCCGTTGATTACGATGTCGTAGGCATCGGCGAATATCCTTCCGAGATCTCCGCTGTTGAGATACTTAATATCCTCATTCTTGGGTGAAGTGAAGGGATGATGCTGTGCCATGTACCTTTCCTCCTCCTCGGACCATTCGAACATCGGAAAGTCTACGACCCAGAGAAGTTTATAATCGCGCGGATCCAGCATTCCCAGTTTTCCGGCGAGATCTCTTCGCAGGAAGCCCAGAGAGGCCCACACGACATCCTGCGGCCCTGCCACGACGAGAATAAGGTCTCCGCTCTTCGCCTCAAAGCGCGCGCATATCTTTGCGAGTGCCTCCTGATTGAAGAACTTGGAGACGGAGGACTTAATCTCGTCCTCTTCCACCCTTATCCATATGAGCCCCCTCGCACCGTAGGTCTTAATGGACTCCGTCATTCTATCTATATCTTTGCGGGAAAACTTGGGGCTGCAAGCCTCCATATTAATTCCCTTCACTCTTCCGCCCGCTGCGATCGCGTCCTCGAAGACTCCGAAACCGGAGCCTTTTACGGCATCCGCAATATCGACGAGTTCAAAGCCTACCCGAAGATCGGGCTTATCGCTGCCGAATCGGTTCATGGCTTCCGTCCATGTAAGTCGAGGCAAGGGAGTTTCGATCTCGATCCCGAGCATCTCTGCAAAAAGCCTCTTTAAAAAGCGCTCTTGTACTTCGATTATATCATCCTGGTCCACGAAGGACATCTCGAGGTCTATCTGTGTAAATTCCGGCTGCCTGTCCGCGCGAAGATCCTCGTCGCGATAGCACTTGGCAATCTGAATGTACTTATCCGTACCGCCGACCATCAAAAGCTGTTTAAATTGCTGCGGACTCTGCGGCAGAGCATAAAATTTTCCGGGGTTGACCCTGCTGGGCACCAGATAATCCCTGGCACCCTCCGGGGTGGGCTTTGCCAGGACCGGAGTTTCAACTTCCGTAAAACCTTCCTCATAGAAGAAATTTCTGACTACATGGTACATCTTGCTTCTGAAAGCGAGAACCCTCTGCATTTCGGGCTTTCTTAAATCCAGATACCTGTACTTAAGCCGCAATTCGCCGGACACATTATCGTCGTCCTTGATATATATGGGAGGGGTTTCGGACTTCGAATATATGCTCAAAGCACTCGCGACGATTTCTATATCGCCCGTCTGCATCTCGGGATTCTTCGATTCGCGTTCCCTTACCGTCCCCACTATTCCGACAACATATTCGCTGCGCAGGGTATTCGCCTTCTCCTTGATTTCCTCGGGGCTGTCGTCTCCGAATACGACCTGAACTATGCCGCTTCTGTCTCTTATATCGGCAAAGATTAGGCTTCCTAAATTTCTCCTTCCGGCAACCCATCCGTCGAGTACGACTTCCCTGCCGGCATCGGTGATTCCCAGCGTCCCGCAATAATGCGTTCTTTTAAGCAATTTGTCCATGTATTTTACCTCTTTAGATATAATTCCAAATCTTCGGGAGCAACTTCAATCTGAGTGGAGTTGCTCATATCTCGAAGCGTAAACACACCCTTATCGATTTCATCCTGACCTATCAGCACGCTGTAAGAGGCATCGATTCTGTCCGCATGCCTAAGCTGCGCCTTTAGCCCTCGCCTTATGCAGTCCGTCGTAACGGAAAAGCCAGCCTTACGAAGTCTTTTTCCAAGCTTTAAGGCCTCGCTTTCGGCCTCTTCGCCTATTGCGGCTATAAAGACATCCACGGAATGCTTATCCGGGAAGTTCACGCCCTGAGCCTCAGCTATAAGAAGCAGGCGCTCCATTCCAAGCCCGAAACCGACCCCCGGAATATCGGGTCCGCCGAGCTGTTCGATGAGGTGGTCGTAGCGTCCTCCCCCGCAGACTGTTGACTGAGCGCCCAAATCCTTTGAAATAAACTCAAATGCGGTCTTCGTGTAATAATCTAGTCCTCGCACTATATCTCTGTCGAGCTCAAAAGGTATCTCTAGAGCCGCGAGCTTTGCCTGTAGATCCGAAAAAGAAATCGTGCATTCTTCGCAGAGATACTCCGTCATGCGCGGGGCGTCCTTAACTATAGCTTTCTCCGCGGGATCCTTGCTGTCGAATATCCTCATCGGATTAGTCTCGAAGCGCAGTTTTCCGGCCTCGGAGAGTTGATCGTAATGCGGTCGCAGGTAGTCCATAAGTTTTTTTCTGTAAACTTCTCTGCATTTAGGGCAGCCGATGCTGTTTATATGAAGCTTAAAACCTTTTAAGCCCAATCGGGTCAGTAAATCGTAGCCTATTGCGATGACTTCGGCATCTGCGAGCATGTCCTCGGAGCCGAATATTTCCACGCCGAACTGATAGAACTGTCTCTGCCTGCCCTTCTGCATCCTCTCGTAGCGAAAACAGGGAGTGATGTAATAATATTTAGCCGGCAGCGGATCCGCATAGAGTTTATTTTCTATAAAGGATCTGACGACTCCCGCTGTTCCCTCCGGCTTTAAGCTCAAGCGCCTTCCCGCAATCTCGAAGCTGTACATCTCCTTTTGCACGATGTCGCTTCCGTCGCCTATTCCTCTTTCGAAGAGCTCGCTATGCTCAAAAATCGGAGTGCGAATCTCGGAAAAGCCGTAATTCCCACAGATCTCCCTGATGAGCTCCTCTAAAGCCTGCCATTTATACACTTCTTTGGGCAAAATATCCTTAGTGCCCTTTGGAATGCTGATCATAAGATGCCGTCTTCCTTTCTCTTTATCATCTCATCGATGCGCTCGATGTAAAGTTTCGTATCGCTTACATTGGGTATGCGCTCTATCCTGTCCTCCTCGGGAAAATACATCTTGGAGATGGCGCCGGCACCCATTGCCGCCACAATTTGATTTTCCTCCATTATCCTAACATTGTAAAGACTTTCGTAAGTTGGAAGACTCCAACCTATATTCTCAAAGTTGCCGGCCATATTCTTCTGCCTGTAAAGATAATAGGGTCTGTACCCGGCCTCCTTCAAAAGCCGAGAGGCACTCTGCAGCATTATGCGCACATTATCCGCCTGCCTTGCCGCGAGGTATCTGTCCTCCTCTATCAACCTGCTCGCTCTCTTTATCGCGAGCGTATGCACGGTTATATTTTCGGGGCCGAGCCCTATCACAGTTCTCAAGCTGGCTTCGAAGTCCTCCGGTTCTTCCTCCGGAAGCCCTGCAATCAAATCCATGTTTATACAGAAATCTCCCCTTCTTCTCGCGAGCGCAAAGGCATCGATTATCTGCTGAGGGCTGTGAATCCTCCCGATCAGCTCCAAGCTCCTCTGCTTCATGCTCTGAGGATTTATGCTTATCCTCTTCGCGCCGCTTTCTGCCATCGCTTCGAGCTTTTCGGCACTCAAAGTCTCCGGTCTTCCCGCCTCTACGGTGAATTCTCTGCATCTATCTCCTACGAAGCATTCCTTCGTATTCGAAAGTAATTCGGCGAAGTCCTGCTCGTCGAGGCTCGACGGAGTGCCGCCCCCTATATAGACGGATTCGGCAAAGAGACCCCTATCTTTCATCAGGGCATTTACCGCCCGCATTTCGGTAAATAACGCAGGTAGATATATTTCAACTTTCTTTTTTTCTATTTTACTGCTCGTAAAGCTGCAATAATTGCAGCGCGTCGGGCAGAAAGGTATTCCTATATATACGGCGATCGCTTCGGGATTTTCATCGAAGGCGAGCGATTTTTGAATTTCGCTCACTTCGTGCAATAAAAGAGCTTTTTCATCGGATACGAGATATCGCTCCCTCATAATCTTAAAGGCATCTTCGTTCCTTCTGCGAAGTCCGTTGTAGAGTTTTACCGGTCTCACGCCTGTCAGCGTGCCCCAGTCCAGCTCTTTTCCTGTCTTCTCTTTCAAAAACTTGTAGAGAATCTTCGCCGCTTCTTCCTTCGAAATTAAATCTTCGATGTACAGGAAATTTGCGGGATCCGTATTTTCCGCCGCGTCCTCCACAGAGAATTCCGCCGCCTGCGCGGTCTTCCTTGCGTAAACTTCGCAGCCTCCCGTCGGAAGGAACATCCTGGCAAGTTCCGCTAAATGATATCTGCTCTTTTCGTCAGGTGCCGAGACCTTATACAAAAGGATTGTGCCTCTTTTCGTATTCTATAGTGCTCGAACCCATGTGCCCGGGCATAACCACGGTATCCCCGGGAAGTTCCATAAGTTTGTGCAGAGACTTTATTATAAGTCCGTAATCGCCGCCGTAAAAGTCGGTTCTTCCGATACTGCCGCGAAATAGGGTATCTCCGGAAAACAATATTCCTTCGCTCAGTATGCAGATACCTCCCGGAGTATGTCCCGGCGTCGCTATAATCTTAAGCTCCATATCCCCGCATTCAAGCACATCTCCGTCGTTGACGAGAATATCGGGCAATATTTTGCCCTGTCCGAAGCTTTTTCTTGCGTCGTAGAGAAAATCCTTCTCGTTGATCCCCGCGACCAGCTGAATATCCGGATACTTCTCTTTAATGAAATCTACGCCGCCGGTATGGTCACCGTGACCGTGGGTGAGTATCAGATATTTAGGTGCAAGTCCTAAGGCCGCAACATCATCTACGAGCTGCAGGCTCTTCGCGCCCGGATCCACTATAAAGCAATCTTTGTCGTTTTCGCTGTAGCCCAGATAACAATTTGTCTGAAAATGGCTAACTACATATGTCTTTACCTTCATCTTTACGCATTTGCGCGGTAAACATCAACCACGCCCCTTATCTGTTTCATCTTTGAAATAACTTTTAATATATCTCCGGTATTGGCTATCGAAAGCGTCATATCGACGACAACCATTCCGGCTTTATCCTTCTTTAAGTTAAGCCCGTTGATATTTATGTCCATATCTGTGCAGGTTTTGGATATATCTGACATCAACCCTTTCCTGTCCTCTGCGACGAGGGTCATAGCCGCATTGAAATTCGGAGAGCTTTCGTCGTAAATCCAGGATACCGGTATTAGCCTCGCACATTCCTGCTCGGGCAGCGCACATATATTACTGCAGTCCTTTCTGTGTATGGAGACTCCCCTGCCCTTGGTCGTATATCCTATAATATCATCCCCCGGCACCGGGCTGCAGCATTTTGCATAGCGTATCAGAAGATTTTCCACGCCCTTGACCCTTACGCCTTCCGTCCTCTCGGGTGCCTTCTTCTTGGCCTGTTCGAGGCGCTTGGCCTCCTCCTTTTCTTTGCGCTGCTCTTCGGCAATCCTCTCCTGTTCCTTTTGCAGCGCCTCCTCCTTGGCCTCCTTGGCTTTTTCCGCAGCCGTCTTTTCGGGGGTCTGCGCTTTGGCCTCTTTCTTCAAATACTGTCTTATCTTATTCTTTGCGGAGTTTGTCTTTACTATTTTAAGCCAGTCGAGGCTCGGTTTGGCATTCGAAGAGGTAATTATACTTACTATCTCTCCGTTTTGAAGCTCGTAGTTTATCGGCACCATCTTGCCGTTGACCTTTGCGCCTACACATTTGCCGCCGACATCGGTATGGACCTTAAAGGCGAAATCCAACGGAGTAGAACCCGCGGGAAGCTCCATAACATCTCCCTTCGGAGTAAAGACGAATACCTGATTGGAGAAGAGGTCCATCTTTACGGTTTCCATAAACTCTTCGGGATCTTTCAGTTCCTGCTGCCACTCGAGAGTCTGGCGCAGCCATGCCAATTTCGTCTCATCATCGTCTTCGCCGGCCCTACCCTCCTTGTATTTCCAATGGGCGGCGATTCCGTATTCAGCGACCCTATGCATCTCCTTGGTTCTTATCTGAATCTCGAAGGGGTTGCCGCTCTTGGCTATCACGGTCGTATGTAGCGACTGATACCTGTTGGTCTTCGGCATCGCAACATAGTCCTTAAAGCGGCCCGGTATCGGAGTCCACATGGTATGAACAGCCCCCAAAACTCCGTAGCAGTCCTTGACGGAATCCACAATTATCCTCACAGCTGTGAGATCGAAAATCTCGTCGAGTTGCCTGTTCTGATAGACCATCTTCTTGTATATGCTGTAGTAGTGCTTCTGCCGACCGTAGATCTCGTATTCTATGCCGGTGTCCCCAAGCAGCTTGTGAACATCGCTTATCACCTCGTCGATAGCATCCTGGCGGTTCACTTGGCGTTTCTTCATCTCGCGGTCGAGCTCTTCGTAGGCATTCGGTTCCAGATTCTTAAAAGCGATATCCTCCATCTCGAACTTGAAGGCGTATATTCCAAGCCTCGCTGCCAGAGGAGCATATATGTCCAGAGTTTCCTGACACTTTTCCCTGATTTTCTCCGGGGTCTGATAGTTGATAGTGCGCAGATTGTGGAGCCGGTCCGCAAGCTTTATGAGAAGCACCCTGATATCCTTGGTCATGGCGAAGAACATCTTGCGTATATTTTCAGCCTGCTCTTCCTCCTTGCTTCGATAGCTGATATTTTTGAGCTTCGTAACCCCGTCAACCAGACCTGTTATCTCCTTGCCGAAGTCCCGCTCCATCTGTTCTAAGGTATAATCGGTATCCTCAAGCACATCGTGAAGCAGACTCGCTGCTATGCTGTCTTCATCCATGCCCAAATCGGCAAGAATAGTACCGACCGCCATGGGATGTATAATGTAGTCCTCTCCAGACTTCCTCTTCTGGCCGCGAGGGTACTTCTCCGCAGTCTCGTACGCTCTTTTAAGCAACTGCGCATCGTAATGGGGATTGTAGCCGAGCAATTGCTCAACATATTCGTGCATGGATAGATTTATGCTCCTTTTTATAAAAACAAGGCATGTGCGCCTGCACACATGCCCTGCATGTATCTTGCTCGCTCGGTTTAGTCCTCAGCGTCCGCAAGATCGACAACATCCTGCTCAGCTTCAGCTTCCGTTTGCTCGCTTGCCGCACCGAGCCTTCTGATGCTCTTGGGGCTGACTTTGGTTTCTTCCTGATCGTCCTTAGTCTCCTTGGGCTTCGAATCGCTTTCCTCTTCGATGTTGTTTACGGCCCACTTGGTTATATCGATTCTGGTCCTGTCCGAACCCACTTGAATCGTGAGCTTGTCGTCTTTTATCTTTACAACTTTGCCGTAAATTCCCCCGATGGTGAGAATTTCGTCACCTACGGCGAGGCTGTCCCTCATCTCCTTGATCTCTTTATCCTTCTTTCTCTGAGGGCGAATCATCATGAAGTACATTATCGCAAACAGAGCGACGATCATTATAATTTGTGATGCATATGCTGGCATAACTGTCCTCCTAACATAAATTAACAAGCTAATTATATATTATTATGCATTAAAATCAACCCGTTTTACGGGAAATCTTGTCTAATCCCCTTGTTTTTAAAGGTTTGTAATGTTAATATAGCCGAGTAATGCCGGCGTGATGGAATAGGCAGACGTAGTGGACTCAAAATCCACCGGTAGCGATACCGTGCCGGTTCGAGTCCGGCCGCCGGCACCATAAAAGGACAGCAAACGACTACAATCGCGAGTCGTCCTTTTTTATATTTTAACAGATCTGCCTTTGCCAAGAGGTGAAAGATATGAAAGTTTTAAAAAGTCAAGAGATGCGCAAGATTGCGCCAGAATTGGATCCTTTGCGTATAGGCAGCGGATGGACTCTGGAAGATTTATCAAAACCACAGGTATTTATTCAAAGTACTTTCGGTGATAGTCATCCGGGTAGCGGACACTTGGATGTACTTGTTGAAGAAGTAAGGAAAGGCGTGGGAGAAGCAGGCGGATTTGGTGCAAGGTATTATTGTACGGATATCTGCGACGGTGAAAGTCAAGGCACGGACGGAATCAATTACAGCCTTACCAGTCGTGAAATGATAGCCAACATGATAGAAATCCAAGCGAATGCTACACCGTTCGATTCCGGTGTGTATATAGCAAGTTGCGATAAAGGATTACCAGCAAATTTGATGGGAATGTGCAGAGTGGATATTCCGGGAGTAGTAGTGCTTGGAGGCACAATGAATGCCGGACCTGAAATGCTCACCTTAAACCAGCTTGGAGTGTACAGTGCAAAATTCGAGAGAGGCGAAATCGACGAAAGTGAGTTTAATTGGGCAAAACATAATGCTTGTCCAAGTTATGGAGCTTGCTGCTTTATCGGCACTGCTTCCACGATGCAAGTTTTAACAGAAACACTGGGCCTTGCTCTTCCAGGAAGCGCATTGATACCGGCAACGAGTCCAGATTTGTTGAAGTTTGCACGTGAATCCGGAAAATTATCTGTAAAACTTGCTTATATGGACGAAATGCGTCCAAGTAACATTGTTACTATAGAGAGTTTTCAAAACGCAATCTTAGTTCATGCGGCGATATCCGGTAGCACAAACAGTTTGCTTCATATTCCTGCAATTGCACATGAGCTAGGCATAGAAATTACAGGAGACACCTTTGATACTCTCCATAGAAATGCAAGATTTTTGTTAAATATTCGTCCGGTTGGAAAATGGCCTGCAGAATGCTTCTATTATGCAGGAGGTGTGCCAGCAATTATGGAAGAAATCAAACAGCACCTACATCTGGATGTAATGACTGTTACAGGTAAGACCTTAGGCGAAAATCTTGAAGATTTGAAAAACAGCGGATTTTATGAGCGTTGTGATAAGTGGCTTCATGAATTCAATGAGCGCTACAATGTGTCATTGACTAAAGAGGATATTATTTTACCTTACGATAAGGCATTAGGAACAAACGGAAGCATTGCGATACTTAAGGGTAACCTTGCTCCTGAAGGTGCGGTAATCAAACATACTGCTTGCCCTAAAGAGATGTTTAAAGCAGTTCTTCGAGCAAGGCCTTTTGACAGTGAAGAAGAATGTTTAGATGCGATATTAAATCGTAGAGTGCAGAAAGGCGATGCCGTATTTATTCGTTATGAAGGTCCTAAAGGAAGCGGTATGCCTGAAATGTTCTACACTTCAGAGGCTATCAGCAGCGACAAGGAGCTTGGTCGTAGCATAGCATTAATTACAGACGGTCGTTTCTCGGGGGCATCTACAGGTCCAGTAATCGGACATTGCAGTCCAGAAGCTGCGGATGGAGGGCCGATAGCACTCGTTGAAGAGAACGACCTTATAGAGATTGATATTGAAGCGCGAAAGCTCGATATTATCGGAGTAAAGGGAGTAAATAAAACACCTGAAGAAATCGATCGAATTTTGGCAGATAGAAAGAAAAAATGGAAACCGAAGGAAGGTTTTTACAAGAGAGGCGCACTTAGACTTTTTGCGGAACATGCTGTAAGTCCTATGAAAGGTGCATATTTAGATTTTTAGATTTATTCAACTGTCAAAAAATACCTAAAACTAGAAATATACCTAAGCCATAACTTTTACATGGATTATATTTGTCCACTTAGGCTGAGGTAATTCAGAATGCCGATCTCGAGGCCAATTTGTTTTGAAGGCCCCTCTCTTTATTTATTATTTTTTTACATAAGACATATCCAGTTACACGCATGTATTTATAAACAGACAAATTACTTGGAAATTTAAGAGAAAAGATATAATATTAATCTATCAGACAACTTAGTTATTTTAGAGGACATCATCGTGCAACACAGTCTTAAGATATCGATATTACTTTACATTTTCGGCTGCTTTTATATGGTTTTCGGAGCATATATAACGGCCTCCAGCGTAAAAAGCTACACCAACCGCCTATTCGTCTTTATGACGAGTACATTGGCTATTTGGGCATTTGCATACTCCATCGGAAATTCGGCTCCCACTGCGGAGGCGGGTGCCTTTTGGCTATCTGTAGCAGTCTTGGGTTGGGGAGTTTTTTACAGCGTATTCTTTCACTTTACACTAATCCTTACGGGTACTAAGCTTTTGGTAAAGAAAGGGGTGGCTCATGCATTAATTTATATTCCTTCCATAATTAATGTGATTCTGTTTGCACCATTCGGAGTTCTCAAAGACCAACAATACTTGCTGGTGCCCAGCGATTTCGGATGGATAAATGTTATGCCCCTAACCCCGGGGGACATTTGGTTCATGATATATTATGCTGTGTTTTCGATTTCTAGTCTCGTATTCCTCATTCGTTGGCGCATAAAAATTGATCCTCAAGACCCTCTTAAAAAACACGCGACATATGTTTTGATATCCGCCCATATCCCTCTCGTATTGGGCTTAATAACAGAGACTCTGCCTGCGATCCTCGGCATAAGTGAATTTCCTAAATTAGCCGTCACATTTATGATAGCCCCGGTGCTGACCCTCTTCTCGACTCTGAGAAAAATCAATCTGATTGTTAAAAGAGAAAGAGAGAGAATTGTTTCCCGAGAATCCAAGGAATTGCTCGAAGAAGATCGCTTGCGCCTTTTCCAAATAGTTGCAGCCGTCTATACGGCAGGATCCGCTATAACCTTTCTCATAAGGTATTTCGGGATAAATATGCCGCTCAAGCAAGAGCTCTTCGTTTCCGCACTTTTTTTAGCGACCGGAGTCGTTCTAAGATTGGTCCCCTATATAACAAAAAACCATACCATACAAAATACAATATTT
>JAAZLU010000154.1 GCA_012799165.1 Clostridiales bacterium | reverse complement strand
ATTAAATTCACCCGGCTCGCCATTCTCCGGATCTGGATCCGTACCCCAAGTGCTTGGATCGTAAGGGTTATATTCGCCAGGATCGTAGGTTCCGGGATCGGGTTCCGTGGGTATTGTCTCTCCACCTATCGTCTCATCGTAGCTGAACCCGCCTTCCGCTTCGTACAAGGGCGAAACCTCGTATACATCCGGCGAGGGGTTATGAAGCGGGCAGTAATACTCCGGCGCATCGTGTATGGCATCCGGCTCGGATTCTATCTTAAGATTCTTAAAGTTATAGAGAACCAATAGCTTCTCCCAGGAACTGCCTCCCGGCCTTATGATGGCCAACTTATCGTAAGTTATCGGGCAGAAGGGGGTCGCCAGATAGCCGCTATCGGCGCAGACATGCACCATGACGTGGGCATCGTCTTCCTCCGTGGGGACGGTTCCCTTTATAAATTTCTCCGTGAGCGCTACACCCCTCTGATCCTTTTCGGAAAGCTCGCTCATCAGCTTGCCGGAGTATCTGTCGACAGTAGCGGTTTCAAACTCTCCCCGCATCTCGAATTCCCGTCTCTCGCTCATGGCTCCGACCTGCTCCATCACCAAGGCCCAAATCTTGGCAGCAGCTCCGGAACCCCTATCCAGAGATATGTTCACATCGTTTCCTATCCAGGTCGAACCGGAATACTGGGGAGTATAGCCACAGAACCACAGGTCGTATCTCTCGGATGTTGTGCCGGTCTTGCCCGCGGAGGGCTGAGAAGCGAGCTTTGCGCTCGTCGCCAGACCGTCGGTGACCGAAGTCCTGAGTATATCGCCCATCAGCGAGGCCACGGATTCGTCGAATACCCTGCGTGTAATCGGGTCCTTTCTGAGGATTACATCTCCGCGCTTATTCGTAACCGTCGTGTAGACTACGGGCTCCGTATATACTCCATAGTTCGCTATGGTTTCGTAGGCTGCGGTCATCTCTAGTGGAGAAATTCCCTTCGTCATGCCGCCGAGGGCCAAGGCAGATGCATTTATATCGCTGACCGGCCCGGAGATGACCAAACTGGTGACTCCCATATTCTGAATCGCATCCACGCACCACTGCGGATCCATCTCGGTATAGAGTTGCACCGCGCAGCAGTTTATCGAAAGCTCCACCGCCTTGCGCATGTTGACTATGCCCCTGTAGCCTTCATACCAGTTCTTAGGCCAGGGTTTTCCGGCCTCTTGTTCGCCTTCCAGGTCGATCGCACCCAGAGGCCCGATGTTGATGGGGCGATCATCCAGGGGCGATGCCGCCGTCCATGGACCTCTGCCGTCCAAACCTGCCTGAAGGGCGGGCGCATATATGGTCAGAGGCTTAATTGCGGATCCGGGCTGCCTCGGAGAAATAGCCCTGTTATAGAGCAGTTTGCCCTCTATCTCTCTGCCACCAATCATTGCGACCACGTGACCCGTCTCGTTATCGATCAGGACGGTAGAAGACTGGGGCTGTATAACTGCCTGCTTGAGAACATAATAATCCTTGCCCAAGATCAGTCCCCCGTCCTCAGCCTTGAGCAAAACTTCCGGATGATCCTTGAAGAAAGCCGCGCTTATTATCAGGTCTCCGTCCTCGGTTTTGCGCTTGTACTTGGCGTCTATCTTCCAGACTCCGCTCTCCCTGCTGTAGAGGAACCCCTCGACTATCTCGTAAAGCGGCTTAAACTCTATATTCATGTCTTCCTTTTCGTTGTAAACCGTCCGGAAGAAGTTGAGTCTGCCTCCGCCGAATATAGTGAGGCTGCCGTCCGCCGCGAAGGAAAACTCATCTTTGTTCAACTTGAAACTCCCGTCCTCATCGAACATGTACTCGGAAGAATAGAGTAAAACTCTGCCTTTATCCGATATTATATTTCCGTCCTTGTCCTTCTTGTATGCACCCGGCGAAGGGAAGTTTTCGGGATTCCTGTAAACCTCTTCGAGTATATTCTGTATTTCCGGGTTGAGGGTGGTGTTGATGGTCAGCCCGCCGCTATATATCATGTCGTCCGCCGCTTTCTCGTCGTAACCCGCGACGATTAAATCCTTCCTCACCTGGCTGACGACATAAGCCGTAAAGTAGGACCTGTCGCTAGTTGCGACATGTATTCCGCTGCCCGGATTTATGTATCTGCGCAAGGTCTTTGCGTCGGCGGCCTTGTACTGGGAATCGCTGATCATGCCCTGCTCGTGCATCAAGCGAAGCACCAGGGCCAATCTGCTCTCACAGGCACTGTTATAGTAGGTCGTATATTCCGGATCCTGCGTTACTATATCGAGGAGGCCGGGGTTTACAATATCCGAGGTCTCTATGCGTTTGAGAGGCGCGAGTTTGTTCGGAGACTTCGGAAGCGTCGCAAGACACGCAGACTCTATAAGCCCCAGGTCCTTGGCATCCTTGCCAAAATAGGCCTGCGCGGCGGCCTGTATACCGTTGGAGTTGAAGCCGAGGTATATAGTATTGAGGTAGGCTTCGATAATCTGCTCCTTGGAGAGATTGCGCTCCAATATTACGGTATAATATGCCTCTATTATCTTCCTGTCTATGGTCCTCTGACTCTTTTTGTCGGGTAGATAGAGGTTCCTCGCCAGCTGCTGAGTGATGGTCGATGTTCCGCCTATCCTCTCGCCGCTCTTGAGTGAATCCACCACGGCGCCCACTATGCGCACATAGTTGAAACCGTTATGTTCCTTGAAAGTCTTATCCTCTATAGCAATAAAAGCATCTATGAGAACCTGCGGGATATCTTCGTACGCCAGATTCGTTCTCAGTGAATCCCCCCTATAGATATTGTCGAGAACATTGCCCTTGCTGTCGAGCACAACCGAATTCTCAGAAAGTAGGTCGTAGAGGTTGTCCGGGTTTATCTCGGGGACCCCCCTTATTATGTTGCGCACCTTGACAAAAACTACCGAGGCCGCCGCAACGGCAACAACCATGAAGCAGAGGAAGAGAGCAAGTAAAATCTTCCATACTATTCTCCCCTTCCTTTTCTTCTTCTCCTTCTTGGGGCGCGCCTTTGAAGCTCTGCTCCTTGTACTTCTCTCCGTACTGCTCATTTCATCCTTTTCTATAAGCATGCTCTCGGATGCGCCTTCTTGCGCAGCTTCAATCCCCCCCTGCGGATCCGCTTGCGCCGCGGGGGAATTCTCCTTGAAGTCCCTCTTCATCTTCTCGAAGGCCTTCAGTACTTCCTCCTCATGCTTCTTTCCGTAATTATCATCCATAACTCTATCCCTCAAATATGCTGTCTGCGAACTCCTGCGGGTCGAAGGCTTTCAAATCGTTCATCCCCTCTCCCAATCCGATAAACTTTACAGGCAGATCAAATTCGTCCGCAACAGTCACAACTATACCACCCTTTGCGGTTCCGTCAAGCTTTGTAAGAATTATTCCCGTAAGTTCGGCCGCCTCGCTGAATTCCTGCGCCTGAGATACGGCATTCTTACCGGTCGTGGCGTCTACAACCAGAAGTGTCTCCCTTGCAGCATCCGGAAATTCCCTTTCGATAACCCTATCCATCTTTGCGAGTTCAGCCATCAGATTTTTCTTGTTCTGAAGCCGCCCGGCGGT
>JAAZLU010000153.1 GCA_012799165.1 Clostridiales bacterium | reverse complement strand
CGCAGCGCTCCTTGGAAAGATTATCTTTTTCCTTCTTGAGCGCGGTTGCCTCGATCTCCATCTGCATCAATTTGCGCCTCGCGGAATCCAGTTCCTCGGGCATGGAATCCATCTCCGTCCTTATCGATGCGCAGGCCTCGTCCACCAGGTCTATCGCCTTGTCCGGAAGGAACCTGTCGGTGATGTATCTGTTTGAGAGCACGGCGGCCGCCACCAGGGCGTTGTCGTTTATGCTTACACCGTGATAGATTTCGTAGCGCTCCTTGAGCCCCCTCAGTATGGATATCGTATCCTCTACATTGGGCTCATCGACCATTACCGGCTGAAAACGTCTCTCCAAAGCTTTGTCAGCCTCGATAAATTTGCGGTATTCGTCGAGCGTCGTCGCGCCGATGCAGTGCAGCTCGCCGCGCGCGAGCATAGGCTTCAGCAGGTTGCCCGCGTCCATTGAGCCTTCGGTTTTGCCTGCGCCCACTATGGTGTGCAGCTCGTCGATGAAGAGTATAATCTGCCCGTCGCTCTCCTTAACCTGATTGAGCACGGACTTGAGCCTCTCCTCGAATTCGCCTCTGTAGATGGCTCCCGCGATGAGCGCGCCCATATCGAGCGAAACGACTGTTTTATTCTTGAGCCCCTCGGGAACATCGCCCCGCAGAATTCGCTGAGCGAGACCTTCGGCTATGGCCGTTTTGCCCACACCCGCCTCTCCGATGAGGACAGGATTATTTTTAGTTTTACGGCTGAGTATGCGGATTACGTTTCTTATCTCGTCATCTCTGCCGATTACGGGGTCCATCTTCTGTTCCCCCGCCAGTTTTACAAGATCTTGACCGTACTTTTCCAAAGGAGTGCGATTGTCCTGATCTTGCGGATTCATATTCATCTGCATATTTATATACCCCCTGAATTACTTAAATGTTTATCAAATTCTTTTACAAATCGTTGAAACCCGCCTTTTAGTGAGGGCAAAGTAGCTTTAAAAAGGAATGAAACTCAGCATAAACACTCGCTGAACTCTGCCCTACAATTAATTTATAGCACATCCTTTAGCACTCGTCAACAGAGAGTGCTAACAATCACAAAAAAAGATTTTTCTCCTGCTATGTAGTATAATTTAGGGGACCAAAAAGGAAGGAGAACAAAATGGATTACGCAAAAGAGTCGCTCAGGCTTCACGAGAAGTGGGGAGGCAAAATAGAGATTACATCGAGGGTTCCCGTGGAGAGTAAAGAGGATCTGGCTTTGGCATATACGCCCGGAGTAGCGCAGCCATGTCTTGAGATTCAAAAGGATCCTTTAAAGAGCTACACTCTTACGAGGAGGCACAATCTCTGCGCCGTCATTACGGATGGCAGCGCGGTGCTCGGTCTTGGGGATATAGGGCCCGAGGCGGGGATGCCGGTAATGGAAGGCAAATGTGTGTTATTCAAAAGCTTCGGGGGCGTAGATGCCTTCCCCTTGTGCATTAAGACCCGGGACATAGACGAATTTGTAAACACCGTCTATCAGATTTCCGGTAGCTTCGGGGGGATAAACCTCGAGGACATCGCGGCACCGAAATGCTTTGAGATAGAAAGAAGGCTCAAGGAGCTCTGCGATATACCGATTTTCCACGACGACCAGCACGGCACGGCAATCGTGATTCTTGCGGGACTCGAAAATGCTCTCAAACTCACGGGCAAGAAGCTCGAGGATGTTCGCATAGTAATAAGCGGCGCGGGAGCAGCAGCCGTAGCGACTGCTCTTCTGCTTATGGAAGCGGGGTCTTCAGATGTGATACTCTGCGACAGGAACGGGCCGATATACGAGGGCCGCGCTAAAGGCATGAACCCCGTAAAGGAGCAACTGGCGTCGATTACCAACAAGGATAGGTTAAAGGGCGATCTTGCGACTGCGGTAAAGGGAGCGGATGTGTTTATAGGACTTTCCGGCCCAGGCGTGCTCAGCGGAGAGATGGTTGAGGAGATGGCGAAAGATGCCATAATCTTTGCCTGCGCAAACCCCGTTCCGGAAATTTTCCCCGACGATGCAAAGCAGGCAGGTGCGAGGGTTGTAGCGACGGGCAGGAGCGATTATCCCAATCAGATAAACAATGTATTGGTATTTCCGGGAGTCTTTCGCGGAGCTTTCGATGTGAGGGCGCGGGAGATAAACGATGCCATGAAGCTGGCGGCCGCGAGGGCGATAGCGGCGCTCGTCTCGGACGATGAACTCAACGAGGACTACATAATACCTGCCGCATTCGACAGTAGGGTAGGAGCCGCGGTGGCAGAGGCTGTGGCCTCGGCTGCTACGAAGAGCGGAGTGGTGCAAGGGTAGAAAATGTTGTATCACCTCGGTATGCTTGGATGTGATATAATAATTAACTGCTAAAGCTTGCCTTGCCGCGTGTTTTAATTTTGCGCGGCGGGATATTTTGTGCATCGGCACACTTGAAAGGCGGTTGATGAGGAGATATGGATACTCAGCATAAAGCAAGGAAAATATTGATAGTAGAGGACGAAAAGTCCATTTCCGACATAATTAAATTTAACCTCAACAGGGAAGGTTACGAGGTGGATGTCGCATACGACGGAAGGAGTGGTCTGGACAAGGCCCTCGCCGGCGATGTGAGCCTTATCCTTCTAGACATAATGCTACCCGTGATGAGCGGCTTCGAGGTCTGCAAGAAAATTCGCGAGACCAGCGATGTGCCCATACTCATGCTCACGGCAAAGGAAGAGGAGGCGGATAAGGTGCTGGGCCTCGAGCTTGGCGCTGACGACTACATCACCAAACCCTTAGGTATGAGGGAGCTGATGGCGAGGATAAAGGCAAATCTGCGCCGCT
>JAAZLU010000152.1 GCA_012799165.1 Clostridiales bacterium | reverse complement strand
CGCAATCTCGATTCGCTGCTGCATCCCACATTCGATCCGGAGGCGCTTAAAAACAACAAGCCGATAGGCAAGGGCCTCGGGGCTTCCCCTGGTGCGGCTACGGGTTCGGTGGTGTTTACAGCTGAGGACGCAAAGCGCGTGGTCGATAAGAACCCGAAGGCCAAGGTTATACTCGTAAGACTCGAAACCTCCCCCGACGATATCGAGGGTATGCAGGTTGCGAACGGAATTCTAACCGCGCGCGGAGGAATGACTTCCCACGCCGCCGTAGTCGCAAGGGGCATGGGCGAGTGCTGCGTCGCAGGCTGCGGAGATGTAAAGATCGACGAGGCGAACAGGAGGTTCAGGCTCGGCGGCAAGATATTTAAAGAGGGCGATAAGATTTCTCTGGACGGTTCTACGGGCAACATCTACGAAGGAGAGCTTCCGACCGTGGAGGCCGAGATAGCAGGGGAGTTCGAGCGCATAATGGAATGGGCGGACAAGTACCGCAGGCTCGAGGTAAGGACCAATGCCGACACTCCCAAGGATGCCGCAAAGGCTATAGAGCTGGGCGCTCGCGGGATAGGACTGACCCGCACCGAGCATATGTTCTTCGAATCCGATAGAATCGGAGCTTTCCGCGAGATGATCTTTGCAGAAAATGTCGAAGAGCGCGTCGCCGCGCTGGCCAAGATAGAACCGATTCAGCAGGGCGACTTCGAGGGTATCTACGAGGCCATGCAGGGCTATCCCGTAACGATACGACTGCTCGATCCGCCTCTCCACGAGTTCCTTCCTCAGGAGGAGGACGATATACAGGCTCTGGCCGAGGCTCAGAACAGGAGCGTCGAGGAAATCAAGAGCTTCATGGAAGGTCTGCACGAATTTAACCCGATGATGGGACACAGGGGCTGCAGGCTTGCTGTTACCTATCCCGAGATCGCCGAGATGCAGACCAACGCGATTATAAAGGCCGCATTGGCGGTTCAGAAGAGACATCCCGAGTGGGAGATGGTCCCCGAAATAATGATTCCTCTCATCGGAGAGATTAAGGAGTTCAAATTCGTCAAGGATGTCGTGGTTAAAGCTGCCGATAAGCTTATCGCGGAAGCGGGAAGCGACATGAAGTATCTCGTGGGTACCATGATTGAAATTCCCAGAGCTACGCTTACGGCGGACGAAATTGCTAAGGAAGCGGACTTCTTCTCCTTCGGCACGAACGACCTTACGCAGATGACTTTCGGATTTTCGAGGGACGATGCCGGTAAATTCCTGGAGGATTATTATAACAAGAAGATTTACGAGAGCGATCCCTTTGCGAGGCTCGATCAGAAGGGCGTCGGAAGGTTGGTAGAGCTCGCATGCAAGCTCGGAAGGGCGGCGCGTCCGGATATCCATCTGGGAGTCTGCGGCGAGCATGGAGGAGATCCCTCGTCCGTGGAATTCTTCGACCGAGTCGGACTGGACTATGTGTCCTGCAGCCCCTTCAGAGTTCCGATTGCGAGGCTCGCAGGAGCTCAGGCGCAGCTTAGAGATAAGATTAAGTAAAAATTTGTGAACAATTTCGGAGAATTGCTGTTGCTGTCTATAGCCCTCAGCATGGATGCCTTTGCGGTGTCCGTGTGCAAGGGTCTGGCGATTAGAAAGGCCGACCTTAGGGTCGGCCTTGTTTGCGGTATCTGGTTCGGAGGTTTTCAGGCTCTGATGCCTCTCATCGGCTTCTTTTTGGGTGCACTCTTTGCGAACGCAATCGAGGCCATAGACCATTGGGTCGCCTTTGTGCTGCTGGCGGCCATCGGAATCAATATGCTCAGGGAAGCCTTCGCTAATAAGAGCGATTGTGGGGAGAATGAGCAGGATTCGGATATTTCCTTTAAAACGATGTTTCTTCTTGCTATTGCCACCTCGATAGATGCGCTCGCTGTCGGCATTTCGCTCGCAATGGTCGGAGGGGTAAATATAGTCGCTAGCGTTCTCCTGATCGGGGTCTGCACATTTGTAATCTGCACGGCGGGAGTAAAGATCGGCAATGTCTTCGGAAGTAAATTGGGCAACAAGGCGCAGATGGCGGGCGGGTTCATTTTGATTTTACTGGGTGCAAAGATTTTGCTGGAGCATCTGGGAATTTTGGTTTAATTTCGCAGGGACAATTTATGCCCTTTTGCGAGCTCGGCTGTGATACAATACTCTCGTGATTAAACTTAAAAACATTTTAGGACATTTTAAGACGATTACGAAGCACAGGCATCTGGTTATGCGCCATTGCTTTAAGATAGGGCTCTACAAGCAGGGCCTTCTTCACGACCTTTCGAAGTACAGCCCCTCGGAGTTTATTTTGGGATGCAGGTATTATCAGGGCCATAGGAGTCCCAACGACGAGGAGAGGCAGCAGCTTGGGTACAGCAGCGCCTGGCTTCACCATAAGGGGAAAAACAAGCATCATTTTGAGTATTGGATCGATTATCCGCAGCATCGCGTTTCGGACAAGCCCTTTGCCCCGGTAAAGATGCCTCTGAAATATGTCGCCGAGATGTTCTGCGACAGGATGGCCGCGTGCAAAGTCTATATGGGCCCCGCTTACAACGATGCCGCGCCGCTTGAATATCAGTCTAAGAGGCGAGGGAGGCTCTTTATGCACCCCGAAACCGAAGAACAACTGACGGAGATGCTCAGCGTTTTGGCTGAGAAAGGTGAAGAGGCGGCATTTGCCCATGTAAGAGAGATGCTTAAGAGGGGCGAGTGAAGCGCAAGTTCGACGCCCATCGATAATATGTAATTTTGCCGGTCGCAAACGCCGCATCGGCGGAGATGAGGAGAGATAGTGAAAGACATAGTTATTGTGCTGATATTTGCGCTGTTTACTGCAATGGCGATATTCAATTTCGTCGAATCGTTGTACGAAGCGATATTGCATGCAAGCAAATACGGAAAGAGCGGGCGCGGCACCATAGTGACGCTCAAGAAGGCCATGAGACGGGATCGCGCAAGATTATTTGTGCCCGCCGACAACAAGATTGAAGTAAAGACCGTCGGCTGCGATTATATGGCGGATCTTGAATATCAGAACGAAGAAGGGGATATAATCTTCCTTAAGAATTTTATAATTCCCTCCAAGATTAAGCTCATAAACGGCATAGCCGAGCCCATATACCGTCAGGGTCAGGTTGTGCCCGTAAAATATAGCCCAAAGCATGCAAAGAGGGTGGTCGTCGACCTGCCAGAGGTGCGCACGAGGCAGTACAGCATCTTCTGGCTCATCGTCTGGGGCGCCACATCCGTAATGACCTTTCTTATAACTTTTTCGATGGCCGCAACCATGCTCGGCCTTTATTAGGAGCGATTCATGAACTCTCCGCAAAGCATCGAGGAGCCGGGATACTATGTCTATCTTCTGCATTGCGCGGACGATTCTCTCTACTGCGGCATCGCTCGCGATCCCGAGCATAGGCTTAAAATGCACAACAGCGGAAAGGGAGCTAAGTACACCAGAAGCCGCAGGCCATGCGAACTCGTTCTGCAAGAGGGACCGTATACGCGCGGCGATGCGCTCAGTAGAGAGGCCGAGATAAAAGCTCTAAGCCGAGCTGAGAAGGAAGAGTTTATTTTAAAATACTATTAAAGGATCTAATTACTTCACAACAACAAAAGTGGCATGTGCAATTTTTTAATAGGGGGTGGTCAGCCCTATTTTTTTATGATAATATTAGCATGCTTATGTGATCTACTATAAAAATCACATAGCTAAATTTAATAATTTCGAGTGCCGCATGCGGTGGGCTGTCCCGCCGGGATAAGAACCGCATGTGT
>JAAZLU010000151.1 GCA_012799165.1 Clostridiales bacterium | reverse complement strand
GTTAAAAGCCCCGACCGCGTAATCCGCATTTAGGGCTTTCGCAAACATTTCTTTAGAAGTAATCAGTGCCATGGCTTCCTCCTTTTTCCATCCGGCGCTTCTATATGTCCGGAATTACACTGCCAACTACAAGCCTTCATCGGGCTATTATATTCACCACATCTTCCACAGTGCTTCCGGCGGGTATCTTGAATGTCCCGGCCTGGAGCTTGGTGGCCTTCTTCTTTGCTTCAGCTGTCGCGATAAAATTCTCGCTGCTGTCGATTGCTCCGTTCTTGAGGAGAATTTCTGCAATCTGCGCTCCCGTCGAGCCGCGGGGTATCGTCACTTCTATATCCTTTGCCGTAACGAATTTCTCTCCGCTGCTCGGAGTGCCCGGATTTTCAGCATTGGGGTCTTGGACCGGCTCCGTGGAGGGATCGCCGCCGGGGGTTTCTCCGTCGGGAGGAACATCGACATTTATATCTTCGGGATCGGTGTTGAAATCATCGACCGGATGTTGAGTGAGGTCTATGCCCGTAAAGTCGACATCCTTCGCAGGATTATCCTGAGCAATCCCCTGAAGATACGCCGGATAAGCCATAATTTCGTTGACGCGCCACATGATGACCGCGCCCGCAACGGCTATTATAAGCAGCGCAAGCAAAATGTCGTTGTAATCGTATATAAGATCTTTTATTTTTTTCATAATTCTCCCCCATGGACGCGGTCGCGCCGCAGAAAATCTCAATCGCAATTCGCTGTTGAGAAGTCCTTTGGCCGATTGCCGCAGAGAACCCCATACCTGTTTATAAGTCTATCACATATTATGGAAATTCACCACACTTAAGTGCATTTATGCTATAATTTAAAAGATTATGCGCGAAATAATAATAGCTGTAAACGACGCGAATCAGCGCTTGGACAGATTCTTGAGAAAATACATGCCCAAGGCGCCGCTCAGCAGGATTTACAAAGCCATAAGAAAAGAAATTAAGCTGAACGGAAAGAGGGCTTCGGAGGCCTCGATGCTTGCCGAAGGAGATGTTTTGCGCATTTTTATGACGGACGAGGAAATCGAAATCTATACCGAGAAGCCTCAGCACAGCAGTACAAGGCGCGATTTCGAGATTTGCTACGAGGACGAGCGCATCATTGTGGTATCAAAGCCCTCCGGGCTGCTCACTCACGGAGATGCTTCTCAGAAGAAGGAGAGCCTCGTCAATCAGGTGACGGATTATCTGATAGAGAAGGGCGATTATATCCCGCGCATCGAGAAGAGTTTTTCGCCTTCGCCGGTTCACAGGCTGGACCGCAACACTACGGGTCTCGTCGTCTTCGGCAAGGATGCCGCAACGCTGAGGACTTTATCTGCGGCTCTCAAGAGAGGCGGAGGCTTCTCCCGCCACTATTACACGATAGTCTTCGGGGAGCTGCGGAAGAGACTTGAGCTCTCCGGGCGGCTCACAAAGGACGAAGAAAAGAACATCGTCAGGGTAATCGGCGCCGAAGGCGGAGAGCAGGGAAGGCATATAGAAACCTTCGTGAAGCCCCTGTACTCTTCGGGAGGGTTTACGCTGGTGGAAGTGCAGCTTCTTACGGGAAGGAGCCATCAGATAAGGGCGCATCTGCAGCACTCAGGCTTTCCGCTGATAGGAGATCCGAAATACGGAAGCGGGGATGCGAATAGAATTTTGCGAGAAAAATTCGGCCTGAGGACGCAGCTTCTGCATGCGGGAAGTTTGGTCTTCGCTCCGATGGAAGAGCCGCTGAGCTACTTGGAGGGCCTGGAGATTAGGGCGAAGTTGCCGGCTGCATGGGCGAAACTGCAGCGCGAATTATTGGGGAAAGAGGTATTGTAGATGAATGAGGACAACGAAAAGTTTACTATAGAAGAAATCGGAGCTGTTAAAAGGCTTCTAAGCGAAGAATTTGAAGTGTCGGAAACCGAAGGATATTTCGGCGAAGACGAGCAGGGCGAAGAAGGCGAGCCTTCCGGAACTCCCGTAAAAACGAAAACGCTCGGTCGCGAAGTAAAGGAGTGGATAAAGGATATAGCCATAGCAATAATTGCGGCGGTGATTATACTTCAGATAATCAAACCCACCATAGTCGTCGAAAGCAGCATGGAAAACACCCTGCACTCGGGCGACTATGTAATTCTAAGCAGGCAGAGTTACACCCTCTTCGGCAATCCCGAGCGAGGTGATATAATCGTATTCAGGAGCGGATTAAAGGACGACAAAGGAGGCGACAAGCTTCTGGTAAAGCGGGTAATCGCCCTGCCCGGGGACAGGATATCCATCAGCGGAGGTTTGGTATATATCGACGGAGTCGCACAGGATGAACCCTACATCAAGGACGGTTATACTACGAGCGATATGGAAGAGTTGAGCGTCCCGGAGGGCAAGCTGTTCTGCATGGGCGACAACCGCCAAAACTCCATCGACAGCCGCAACGATCGCATAGGTTTCGTGGATGAGCGGGATGTCCTCGGCAAAGTCGTAATCCGATTGTTTCCCATAAAAGAGATTAAAGTATTTTAATTATGCAAAAAACTATCGCACAAAACAGAAAAGCAGGTCACGATTACTTCTTTGAGGAAGTCTACGAAGCGGGAATCGTGCTCAAAGGCACGGAGATTAAGTCCCTGCGTGCCGGTGGTGTAAACCTAAAGGACTCCTTTGCAAAAGTCGAAAAAGGAGAGGTTTTTGTGTACAATATGCATATAAGCCCATATGCTCAGGGCAATAGATTCAATGTCGATCCCCTGAGGCCGCGTAAGCTTTTGTTGCACAAAAGAGAGATTCGAAAACTCGATGCGGCCGTGAGTCGCGACGGGCTCACTCTCGTACCCGTAAAAATTTATTTAAACCACAAGGGCATCGTGAAATTGGAGCTGGCGGTCGCCAGAGGCAAGAAGCTCTACGATAAGAGGGCGGATATCGCAAAGCGGGATGCCGAGAGATCGATGGAGCGCATCGTGAAGGACAGAATTCGCCCTTAATATTGCTTCATTTAAACACATCATAGTTAAACGCAAAAGGAGTAACAATGTCTTACGAACGTGCAAAAGCCTATCTCGAAACCTTGCCCGGTGCCATGGACTATGTGCATTACAGGGAGTTGCCCATAGATACCGTAGAGTCCGCCGCCAGGTCGATAGGTTGCCTCGAAGCGGAGATAGCCAAATCTCTGACATTCCTTGCCGGGGAAAGGGTGCTTCTAATAGTTATGGCGGGGGATGCCAAGGTC
>JAAZLU010000150.1 GCA_012799165.1 Clostridiales bacterium | reverse complement strand
TATTGCTATCCTTCCTGATGATTGCGGGAAGGCTTGAACTGTACACTATAATGCTCTTGTTTACGCCCGGCTTTTGGAAGAGGAAGAGATGATGGATACTTCTAAGAGCGCAAAGCGAATATTGGGACATATGCACCTTGCCGCAGCCGCAGCGAGCCTCGTCCCGCTGCTCTTGGCAGCAGTATGGAAAGAAAGCGAGTGCCTGAAGGCTTTCACCCCAGCGCTCTGCGCTTTTCTGATTACAGGTCTGATTTTGACCCCGCGCGGAGCAAAGAGCCGCAGACGCATGGCCCCGAGGGACGGGATGAAGATTGCCGCGATCGCATATCTGAGCATATGCGCAATCGGAACTCTGCCATACTGCCTGAGCGGAGCTACGGACTCCGTAATTTCCGCACTCTTCGAGTCGATATCGGCTTTCACGACAACGGGCGCGACTACAATAAAAAACATCGACGCGCTGCCGAAAAGCCTGCTGTTTTGGAGGGGATTTTCCCAATGGATGGGCGGACTTTCAGTGCTGCTCCTGCTCTCGGATTTGGTTCCGGGCACATACTCGGAATCCTTGCTGACACCGGAGAATGCGGGCGTGGGAGCCGGGAACGCAGGCAGAGGGCCGAGCCGCACGACGATTAGAGTTATTGTGATTTACGGGGGGCTCACCCTGCTTCAGAGCCTGCTGCTTGCAGCGGGCGGCGCCGAAGCGCTCGACGCGCTGCTGATGAGTTTTGCCTGCTGCTCGACGGGCGGCTTCAATATAAAAAGCGCCGGTACGGCCTCCATACTGACGCCATACATGCGGACCGTCATGACCGCCTTTATGATAATCTGTGCAAGCCGGGGCACGACTTATATATCCCTGATGCGCGAAGGAAAATCCGCTCTCAGGGCCGGCGCTGAAGGTACTGCAACAAAGGCCGGCTCCTTTAAACTCGGAAGTGAACTTAAAGCCTACATCGGATTTTTAATTCTGCCTTCCTTGCTCGTGAGCGCCGATCTCTATATGCAAGGAGTCTATGGTCTCGGGGAATCTCTGAGCTGCGGCTCGTTTCAGGCGGTATCGTTTTTGACGAGCACCGGTACAGCCGCAACAGACTTTTCTTCATGGCCGCCCTTCAGCGCAGTCCTGCTGACATTGATATCTTTTGCGGGAGGCTGCTCGGCCTCGCCTGCGGGAGGGCTCAAGATAGTAAGGCTTGTAATACTCGCAAAGCTGGTTAAACGCAGCTTCACCACGAAGCTCCACCCCAATGCCGTGCTTCCCATCAAGACGGACGGCAAGGCCCTGCCATCTTCTCTCTGCAATGCCGTCGTCTACTATAGCTTCGCCTATGTGCTGTTATATTTTGTCGGGGTCTTCCTCTTTACATTCGACAGTATCGACCTCGGCACTTGCTTTAGCGCGAGCGCGGCCATGCTCAATAATCTGGGTACGGGTTTCGGGGCCATAGGATTTCTCGGCTACTTCGGGGAATTTTCGAACCTTTCCAAACTTGCGGGCTGCATACTTATGCTGGCCGGAAGGCTGGAAATTTACTCGCTGATCGCGCTGTTTTCGGGACGTATCGGAAAAGAAAGGGTTTAATTTCGCACGGGGGCTCATGTGAGACCTTCTTTCCTATTGAAAATATGCCCTTTAATGATAAAATAATCAAAAGGACAGAAAGGAGTTGCACATGCTGGTAAGAAATCGTATGACGCCTGACCCCTACACCGTTCAGGCCAGCGCATCAATCAACACCCTTATAGGGCTGATGCGAGAAAAACATCTGCGCAAGGTGCCCGTACTCGATGGAAACAAACTGGTCGGGATTGTGACCGAAAAAGATATCGAGAGGGTCTCCCCCAGCAAGGCTACCACATTGAGTGTACACGAGATTCACTATCTGCTCTCGAAGCTAACGGTAGCCGAGGCGATGACTAAGAATCCCATAACCTGTTCGCCCGATGAATACATAGAGGATGCGGCACTATTGATGCGCCAAAACAGAGTCAATTCGCTCATCGTCGTAGAAGAAGGCAAGATACTGGGAATAGTTACGGAGAGCGATCTCTTCGATGCGCTTATAGATATGATGGGCGGAAGGATACCGGGAAACAAGTTCGTGCTCAAGGTGGACAATGTGCCCGGAATATTGGAAAGACTCGGTCGCGTAATAGCAGCAAGAGGCACCAACATCTCCCACTTCAGCATGGTTCAAGGAGGCGAAACCGCCATGCTCTACGTTCGCACCGCTTCCACCATCGACCCGCAGATCGTAAGGGAAGCTCTGGAGGGAGAAGGCTTCGAAATAGCCGATGTGCGCATAAGAAGATAGCTGCAAATATAGTCGAAAAAACAAAAAACGGCGGTCCATCCGAGACTGCCGTTTTTTATAATCTTTTATCACCACTGCGTGGAAGGAAGTATCACATCATCCTCGAAGACTTCTTCGATTATCTTCGCTTCCTCCTCGGGTTTCAATGGTTCGTCGTCGTAGACTAAGGGGAAAGTCACCTTCATCGTGGCGAGCTGAGTCGCCGCATGCTTTTCCTCCCGCAGATCCGGGCCCTCAAAGATTATAAATTCCACCATATCCCAAAGGCCGAACCAAAACAACACATAGATTGCCTCCCTGAACGGCGAAATCCATTTCATCGTAGTCGACAGCCACATCAAGGCCGAAATCACAGCGACCAGCACTAGCAGCACTACTATCTTGAACCTATTGCGCTGTTCCGCCATCTGCCAGTCCCCCATCTTGAGAGCATAGTAGTCCGCTATGGTCTCCTCGATGCATTCCTGCTGGGCCTCATTGAATTTCGTCCCGCATATGGAGAGAACTATCGGATATTCCGGGGGTATATAGTTTGCATTCTCTTCCACGAAGCGCGCGAAGGACTGATTGAGCCATTCGTAGCCGGGTACGGAGTATTTGTCTATCACATCGTAATAATTGCTCACATTGCAGGAGATATAGGCGAGCCCTTCGTCTATGTAGAAGTCCTTGACGAACTTCGCAAGGTCCACACTCTTCCTTTTAAAGTTTTTTAAATTTTGTCTGAGCCGGCGGCTCTTCCGTTTGAAAAACATAACTCCTCTCTTTATTGCGATTCCGCAATCTCCAGCAGGTGCCTCGCTACATGCACTCCGCTCGCGGAAGCATGGGAAAGCGAATGGGTGACCCCCGAGCCATCCCCTATCACGAAGAGTCCCTCGCAGGAGGTCTCGAGATTTTCGTCTATCTCCACCTCCATGTTGTAGAACTTGACTTCCACCCCGTAGAGCAGCGTGTCGTCATTTGCGGTTCCCGGCGCAATCTTATCCAGCGCGAAGATCATTTCAATTATATTGTCGAGTATGCGCTTGGGAATTACCAGCGAAAGATCACCCGGCGTCGCCTTTAGAGTCGGGACAACAAAGCCCTCATCTATCCTCTTCTTGATGCTGCGCCTGCCGCGCATCAGGTCGCCAAGTCTCTGCACGATCACCCCGCCTCCGAGCATATTGGAAAGCCTCGCTATGCTCTCGCCGTAGCCGAAGGAATCCTTAAAAGGTTCCGTAAAATGCTTGGCAACCAGCAGGGCGAAGTTTGTATTCTCGGTATGCATGGCCTCGTCGGCATAGCTGTGGCCGTTGACCGTAACTATTCCGTCGGTATTCTCTGTAACCACCCTGCCGTAGGGGTTCATACAGAAAGTGCGGACCCTGTCCTGATACTGCTTGGTCCTATATACAATTTTGCTCTCGTAGAGCTCGTCCGTCAGATGCTTAAAAATCTCAGCCTGCAACTCGACCCGCACGCCTATATCCACGCGATTGGACTTGGTCGCAATGCCGAGATCCTCGCAGACCTGCTCCATCCACTTGCTTCCGCTTCTTCCGGCGGAAATCACGCAATACCTGCCGGTAAAGCTTTCCTCCTTCGCGATAATTTCGTAGCCGCCATCAATCTTTGTGACCTTGCTGACAGGGCTTTCGAAGTGAAAGTCCACCTTGTCCTTCATATAGTCGTAGAGGTTTTGAAGCACGACATAGTTCTTGTCGGTCCCCAGATGTCTGACTTTCGCATCGAGCAGGTACATATCGTTGCGAAGACACAGGCGCTTGAATTCCGAATTAGTCGTGCAATAGAGCTTTGCGCCCTCACCGCCGTTTGCGCAGTTAATCTTGTCGACATAGAGCATCAGCTCCATCGCCCGCTCCTTGCCTATGCGTTCGTGAAGCGTGCCCCCGAAATCGTTGGTGATATTATATTTCCCATCGGAAAATGCACCAGCTCCGCCGAAACCGCTCATTATGGAGCAAATCTTGCAGTGCACGCAGCTCTTCACCTTTTTCCCGTCTATGGGACATCTGCGCCGGCTCAGCTGCAATCCCTTCTCGAAGATGCCGATCTTGATATTTTTGCCTGACTGCAGAAGCTCGTAGGCGGTGTAGATGCCGCCGGGTCCCGCACCTATTATAATTACATCGTAATCCATGAATTCTCCCCTCAAAATCAAAGCCTTCAGGGCTCATTTTTTGCATTACAATCACTTAATATGTTATTCTGTAGTGACGATATATTGTACCATAATAAGCAAAAAAAAGCGCGCCGCGCTAAAATCATATCGAGGAGCTCATCAATATGCAACACTTGATTCAAGGACTTCTTCTGGGCTTCGCATACGTAGCACCCCTAGGGACTCAAAATATGTTTGTAATCAACACCGCGCTTACTCAACCCAAGCGGAGGGTGATCGTCACCGCACTGATAATCGCCTTCTTCGACATCACACTTGCGGTCGCCTGCTTCTTCGGAATCGGGGCAATCATAAGCTCTTCAAAGTGGCTGGAGCTGATAATCGTCGGAATAGGTTCATTGGTAGTCATCTGGATAGGCATAAGCCTATTGCGCTCGAAAGCCGAACTGGACACTAGCACAGATGTCGACATCCCGCTCGCTAAAGTGCTCGGCACGGCCTGCGTGGTTACATGGTTCAATCCTCAGGCAATAATCGACGGTTCCCTTATGCTCGGAGCCTTCCGCGCCACCCTACCCGGAAACGACGGTATACTCTTTATATTGGGAGTATCCGCAGCATCGCTGATCTGGTGGTTCGGCATGTCCTCAGTCGTGAACCTCCTGCGCGACAGAATAACCGACAAGGCACTGCAGGCAATAAACATAATATGCGGAATCATAATAATATTCTACGGATGTAAGCTCTTATACAGCGGCGTCGGAATGGCGAAAGAAGCATTCGGATTTTAGTTCCCGATGAGCCCCCGTACAACTTCGTAAGCGACGAGCAGGCCCGCAGCGGGCGGGGCGAAGGGAGAAGAGCCTACGGGCAGCTCATGCCCCGAGGAGTCGCGGAGCGGTTTTATCGGAGCCTCTTTAGAATACACAACTCTAAGGCTTTCGATGTCCCGTTTTTTGCATTCGCGCCTTATGAGCCTCGCCAGCGGATCCACGCTGCTCTCGTAGATATCCGCAGCCTCAAAAGCTGAGGGATCGAGCTTATTTCCCGCCCCCATGGAACTGACTATCGGAACGCCGAGGCGCTTGGCGCGCTCTATCAGAAAGAGTTTGCTCGACACGCTGTCTATGCAATCGGCAATGAAATCGAAGGCCGCAAGGTCGATTGCGTCCGCGCTCTCCTCACCGTAAAAAAGCTCGTACTTATTAACTTTGCAGAGTGGATTGATGTCCTTTATGCGCTCCTCAAAAGCATCGGTCTTGAGCATCCCCAGCTTGCTGTGCAGGGCGATTATCTGGCGATTCAAATTGCTCTCGGAAATCCTGTCGCTATCCACAAGATCGAGAGTGCCTACACCCGCCCGGGCCAGAGCTTCGGCGACCGCGCCTCCGACTCCGCCCAAGCCGAAAACCGCGACCCTCGAAGACGCAAGTCTTTTTAAGGCCTCGCTGCCTATAATCGATTCGGTTCTTATAAATTGATCAGACATTTATAAATCCAAAGCTACGGGGTATCGCAGCTGCGCAAAAACAATATTTGCTCCCTCTAAAAATCCCTTATTTCAGACAGGCACTCTGAGCGTCTATCTGCTGCCCTGCGAAACATGCGCTATGCCGGTGCAATCGGCGATATCCCTGTCCGTAGTGCAAAGATCCTTCCTCGAAAGATCGTGTATATCCGCATGGCCCGTAATGCGTGCAAAGGTCCTCAGCTCCGCTGCGGAGCAGAGCAAAAAGTTCGCAACCCTCTCGGTAGCAGAATCGACATTCAGCCGCTTTCTGAGCTCCGGATCCTGAGTAGCTACACCCACAGGGCATCCCCCGCTTCCGCAGATTCTGTACTGCCTGCAGCCCAGCGCAACCATTGCGGCGGACGCGACAGCCACGGCATCCGCACCCATGGCGATGGCCTTTGCAAAGTCCGAAGAGACCCGAAGACCACCCGTAATTACCAGCTGCATCTTGGAATTTTCAGAGTCCAGATACTTCCTTGCCCTGTCGAGAGCGTACAGTGTCGGAACCGATGTGGAATCCCTGACGATCTCCGGGGAAGAACCCGTCGCTCCGCCCCTTCCATCTATGGTTACGAAGTCGGCTCCGGCGTACTCGCAATACTCGAGGTCGGCTTCAATATGGCCGGCAGCAATCTTGATGCCTATCGGCCTTCCGCCGCTAAGCTCCCGCAACTCATCCACGAGCTTTTTTAAATCTTCCTTTCCTTCAATTCCGGGGAAAGTGGAAGGACTTATTATGTCCTCCCCCATAGGCTTATTCCTTATCCTTGCGATATCCTCCGTGACCTTGCTCCCGGGCAGATGTCCGCCCATCCCGGGCTTGGTGCCCTGCCCTATCTTTATCTCTATGGCATCGGAATTTCCGAGATTCTCGTCGTTTACGCTGTACTTGTTTGGAATGTACTCAAAGATGTATTTATATGAAGCCGC
>JAAZLU010000149.1 GCA_012799165.1 Clostridiales bacterium | reverse complement strand
GGAACGAATTGCGCATCTGGCGAAGCTCAAGAGCTATCTTAAAATGCTCATTATCGATAATATCCCCGATCTTCGAGTAAACACGCCGCAGAACAGTCTACCATCCATCCTGAATATCAGTTTTTTGGGCTGCCGCGGAGAAGTGCTGCTTCATAGCCTCGAAGCGGACGGTATATATGTTTCTACGGGCGCAGCCTGCTCATCAAAGAGCAAAGGGAGTCATGTGCTTTCAGCCATGGGACTCTCGCAGGAGGAAGTGGAGGGGGCATTGCGCTTTTCCTTCAGCGAAGAGAATAGCGTAAAGCAGATGGAGTACGTCGTCGATAAACTCAAGGCTGCGGTTAGGAGTCAGAGAAAGTTGAGGAGGGGATTCCGTAAGGGCTAGGGGCTTCTTTTGGAGAAATATGGATAAGGTATATATAGTCCGCTGCGGCGAGAGTGCGCTCAAGGGAAAGAACAAGCCGCATTTTGAGCGAATGCTGGTGCAGCGCATAAAAAAGAATATTAGTGAACTGGGCGACATAGCCGTGGAGCGCGCGGACGGCCTGATAATGGTTCGCGCGGGCCGAGATATTCCTCAAAGCGAGGTCGTAAAGCGCGTGGGGCGGGTATTCGGGGTGGATTCCATGAGCCCTGCCCTGGAGATACCCATCGACGGCATGGATGCCGAGGAAGTTATGCAAGTGCTCGGGGCGGTCGCGGTGGATGTCATGAACGATATTATAGACCGGCGAGATATAAAGACCTTCAAGGTGGAGGCCAAACGATCGGATAAGAGTTTCGAACTGCAGTCCCCGCAAATTGCGCGCAGCATAGGCGCGATAGTGCTCAAGTCTTGCAAAGTTCTCTCGGTGGATGTTCATAAGCCGGATTGCAGGCTCTATGTGAGCGTGCGCAGAGGTTTTGCATACATCTACGAAGAAAAATTTCCCGGATTCGGCGGCTTACCTCTGGGATCGAACGGCAGAGGGATGGTGCTGCTTTCGGGCGGCATAGACTCGCCCGTCGCCGCATTTTTGATGTCTCACCGGGGCATGAATATCGATGCGGTTCACTTTCACTCCTATCCATATACATCCGAGCGGGCTTTCGAGAAGGTTAAGCGACTCGCGGGGATTTTAAGCGATTATTGCGGGAAGATTAAGCTGTTCAGCGTAAATCTGTTACCCATCCAGGAGCAAATAATTCTAAACTGTCCGGAAGAAGAGATGACTATACATATGCGGCGTTTTATGATGAAGATTGCCGAAAAACTGGCCGAGATGAACGATGCAATGATGCTGATAACAGGAGAGAGCCTGGGCCAGGTCGCAAGTCAGACGGCCGAATCGCTGGTCGTTACGGACGCGGCTGTGAGCATGCCCGTAATGAGGCCACTTATAGCGATGGATAAGGTGAGGATTATGGAGATAGCCGAGGAGATAGGAACCTTCGAGACCTCGATACTACCGTATGAGGACTCCTGCAGCGTATTTCTTCCCAAGAGGCCGGTCACCAAGCCTAAACTTGAGCGAATCCTAGAGTCCGAAAGCAGACTTAAAGTAGAAAAATTACTTCGAGAAGCGGTAGATTCCGCCAAGATTACGTTGATTTCGCCTCGAAGCGATAAATAATATCGACTTTCTCGCAAAGTTTGTGAAAAATTTGTTTATTTCTATTGCAAAGTTTGTGAAAATATTGTTTAATATTGTATGGAGACTTC
>JAAZLU010000148.1 GCA_012799165.1 Clostridiales bacterium | reverse complement strand
CTTTCCGTTTTCTCCGGCGCCGATGCCGATAGCTTGGCCGTTGACTGTGCCTTTACCCGTAGCCGTTATTCTCCCGCCGTTGATATATATGCCGTTGACATCGCCCCAGTTGCCTCCGCCGATTCCGGCTGTAGCAAAGGTTCCCTCACCGCCTTCCGCTTCAATATTTCCTCCATTGAAAGTAAGGTTTTTAACCGTCTCTCTGTACTTGCCTATACCCGGTACTGAAGCCATCCCTTTGGCATAAATGTTTCCACCGTTGATTGTTATATTATCACCGTCGATTCCCGCTAAATTGTCACCGTAGCTTCCAAACGCCTTAAGGGTGCCGCAGTCCTCATCGCAAATATGACCCTGCTCAGCTGCATGCTCACAGCTGATTGTGAGGTATCCCCCTTTGGTGGAAAGAGACTGACTGATTTGATTAATCGAATTATCCGCAAGCAGTATTTCCACATTTCGATTTGATTCGGCAGACAAGCGCATGCCGTAACCCCCGCCACCCACATTCAGTCCGTTAAAACGCAACTTAAGCGTCCCATGCGTTGCGGTAACATTTATGCCATCTGAAGTAAAGGATTTTGTGAAAAGAGTAATCGTTTCGCTCTGCGGGATGTTATCCACTTCGATTTGCGGATTTCCGTAAGTAACTTTATATGTTCCGGGGGCTGTTCCGTCGGAAATGGTAACCCCCTTAGATACATCGAACGAATAATCCGGCTCGCCTTCTGCCGTCACTGCTGAAAAAGATATAAGCGACAGCAGCATTGCAATAACTAATATCAGCGATATCCTTCTCTTGCACATTTTATCTTCCTCCCGACATTCGCATCATAGTTTACATAATGTTTTTCGTTTTAGATTTTACTGACAGTTTTCCGCAAAATTGATTTTAAGAATGTCGCCCGAATCTGTATAACTCATCGAACGGCGCAAAGAAACAATTCCACACATTTAAGCTCAGTGGCACAAAGATACAACTCTTCGTATTTAGCATACACAGAAAATAATATTTTTTGCCCACCCGAACGGGTAGGATTAGCGGAAAAAATATAGGTTTAGGGTAGCTCTCGCTCCTCATTGATTGCTAATTGAATTTTAACTCCTGCTCACACGGTATTTTCAAAACGGTTATTTATGTGCCCAAAGTACAAATATCGAAGGGTGGCCTAACACGGGCAAAGGTCGGGAGAGCCTTTCAGCTATGAAAATGATGAATCTAATGAACTTGTACCTGCTCCGGTGCCGAAGCAGGCTAGGTTATTTCGCATATATTAGCTTTATCGTCATTAATTAACAGCGCACAGCCCTTAACAACTCGATTCCAGCTGGGGCCGTGTTAGGTCAGTTGCGGAAAAAGAGCTTTCGGGCACACTTTTAGCGATTTTCAGAGCTGTCGTCTTAGGAAATGGCGATATATGTGCCCGAATCCGTATTATTTAAAGGCCTAAGAACATTTCTATTTTAAAAACCCGCCTCGCTAGCTTTGCAAATGTAAGTTTTAAGAATTAATGGCATAAATCAACAGTCAGCATGTGGGCGCGCACAACGCAATCTTCAAATATTTGTGATATATCATAAAACCGTGCGAGCACATAGCCGCGCCGCAGATTTGCGTGTTAGGTCAGTTGCGGAAAAAGAGCTTTCGGGCACACGAGGGGAACTATGCAGAGGGATATTTAGATCTATGAATGCTTGGCAGAAATACTCGGAAGGATTTTTGACACATTAGGTGCTATGTGGAGGGATATTTAAAAACAGCCCGGTCTCTTCGACCGGGCCGGATAAGGAGTAGTGCTTCTATTTAGCACCAAGATATGCTTTTTTAATTCTGTCGTG
Source organism: Clostridiales bacterium (assembly GCA_012799165.1). Lineage (GTDB taxonomy): Bacteria > Bacillota > Clostridia > Peptostreptococcales > Anaerovoracaceae > RUG11894. The sequence goes on along the minus strand of JAAZLU010000148.1, from coordinate 1,767 downwards.
TGCCAGCAGACTTGCGCCGGTGCCGCTCATGGCGACCATGCCGGTCTCCAACACATAAGCCCTCGAAGCTATCGACAACGCAGCCTTCGCATTCTGCTCCACGAGCAGTATCGTAACTCCGCGGTTGTGGAATTCTTTTATAATCTCGAAGATATGCCTCACGAGTATGGGCGCAAGACCCATAGAAGGCTCGTCCAGCATAACGAGCTTAGGCGAAGCCATTAGAGCCCTTCCTATCGCGAGCATCTGCTGCTCTCCCCCCGAAAGCGTACCACCGTGTTGTTTGCGCCTCTCGTAAAGTCTTGGAAAAAGTTCGTAGACGAGCGCCTTGGATTTCGGTGTTTCGTTCGCACTCCTCGTAAAGGCTCCCATGTCCAGATTCTCCTCGACGCTCATATAGGGGAAGATGCGCCTGCCCTCCGGCACCATCACAAGACCGTTCTCCACAATTTTGTGGGGCCGCATATTGTCGATCTTCTCGCCGTAAAACTCTATGGAACCCGTCCTCGAGCGCAGCAGGCCCGAAATCGTGTTCAGCGTAGTGCTCTTTCCCGCGCCGTTGGCACCTATCAGGGTGACGATTTCGCCCTCCTTCACCTCGAAGGAAACACCCTTTATGGCGTGAATATTGCCGTAGTATACATTTATATCGTCGACTTTAAGTATCGTTGACATATCATGCCTCCTCGTCGCTGCCCAGGTAGGCCTCTATAACCGCGGGATTGCTCTGTATATCGGCAGGCGTGCCTCGCGCAATAACCTCCCCGAAGTTCAGGACGGTTATGTTCTCGCAGATACCCATAACCAGCTTCATATCGTGCTCTATCAGAAGGATGGCGATATTGAATTTCTCGCTTATCTCGGCTATGCTCGCCATAAGATCCTCGGTCTCCCGGGGGTTCATGCCGGCCGCCGGCTCGTCCAAAAGCAGAAGCGAAGGCTCGGTCGCAAGCGCCCGTGCTATCTCGAGCCTTCTCTGCGCGCCGTAGGGCAGTGAATCCGCCCGCGCGGACGCCAAATCCTGCATATCGAATATCGCCAGCAGCTCCAGAGCCTTGCGCTCCAGCTCCTTCTCCTGCCTCCTGCAGCGCGGCGTACGAAAGAGCCCGTCGAAGAGCCCATAACCCATGGAGCGGTTCATCGCCACCTTAACATTATCGATTACAGAAAGCTTGTTGAAGAGCCTTATATTCTGAAAAGTTCTGGCAATACCCATTTTCGAAAGCTGGACTGTCGTTTTTCCTTCGCAGTCCTCGCCGTTGAGCTCTATCCGCCCCGCGTTCGGCTCGTAGACCTTGGTCAGCAGATTGAAGACCGTCGTCTTGCCCGCGCCGTTGGGGCCTATCAGCCCGGCTATCTCGCCTCTTCTTACCTCTATATCGAAGGCGTTTACGGCAGTAAGGCCGCCGAAGCTTATCTCCAGACCTTCGCATCTCAGAACGGGATTGCTAGCAAAATTACTCATCCGCCGCACCTCCCTTCGACGATCTTTGCAGCCTAGCCTGCTCGCGCCTCTCGCGCAGCTGCGTCATAAAGCGCTTGGCGCCGGCGCTGTTGCTTATGAGCATGGCCGCTATAAGTATAATCGCATAGGCGAGCATGCGATATTTATCGAAGCCGCGAAGAGCCTCGGGCAACACCGTAAGCGCCGCGGCGGTGATTATGGAGCCTGTCATATTGCCCTGACCCCCGAGCACCACGAACACCAGCACGAGTATGGACGTATCGATGCCGAACTTGCTCGCAACTAGCGAATTATAGTTATTT
>JAAZLU010000147.1 GCA_012799165.1 Clostridiales bacterium | reverse complement strand
TTTATAACATAGCATTCGTCCACTCTCAGATAACAGACTAGCGCTGTCGTCGCCATGCCGCGATTAGCCTTCTCGTACCTCGCTTTACTGTAGACAAGTTCGTTCGCTCCCGAAAAACAGTCCTGAAAATAGCGCTTCAAACCCGCCTTGCTCTTGACTTTGCTAAGAGGATTGAGCGCCATATATTGAGCCATATAGCCCACCGACATCCTCGATGCAAGTTCCCCCGAATTGTGCCCCCCCACGCCATCGGCAACTATGTACAATCGCTGTTCAGGAAGCACAAATATGGAATCTTCATTCCCGTTCCTTATATTACCCTTATCGGTCTTAAATCCAACGCTTATCATAGATCCTTCTTCCTCATGAGGCAGTAATACGCTCCGTCGCTTCCGCCCTCCTGCGGAAATATCTGCCTCTGCTCCAGCAGTTCGAAATCTGCCGCCTCGCCCAAAAATACCTCCGGCACGGCTTCGTTTTCCGCGGGGTTGACGGTGCATGTGCTGTACATGAGCCGCCCGCCGGGCTTTACACTCTTAGCGGAGTTGCGCAAAATTGCAAGCTGAAGCTCGGCCAACGCATCTATATCTTCCTGCTTGAAGTTATACTTTATCTCCGGCTTGCGCCTTATGGTTCCCAGTCCGCTGCAGGGAACATCGCAGAGCACCCCGTCGTAATTCGAAAATTCAGTCCCCGCAGGAGCCTCGGAAGCGTCCCGCAGATGAGTCCTTATTATCTTTATCCCCAGCCTGTCGGCTTCCTTGTCTATGAGCCGCAGCCTGCTTTCGTGTATATCGCAGGCGTCTATCTCTCCCTTATTTTCCATCAGCTGCGCCATCGCGCAGGCCTTGCCTCCCGGCGCCGCACAGCAATCCAATATCCTCTGCCCCGGCAGAGGTGAAAAAACTTCCACTATGCTTCTGGCCGACTCGTCCTGCACCGAAAACAGGCCCGCTTCGTAGGCATCGGCATCTATCGGCATCCCCTTCAAATCCTCTACAAATTGAGTCTGAAGATAGGGATTGTTCTCTATCAAAGTGTTGGGCCTTATGCCCAGCGGCGGCTCCGTGAGCCCCACCTTGAGCATATTTTCCGTTACTTGTCTGCCGTAGCTAGCAAGCCAGAGGCTCACAATCTGCGACGAACATGAATACTTTACGCTCAAGTATAATACCTCGTCGTCTTCGGAAGGAAGCTTCACCGGCCTTCCGTCCCTCAGGTAATTCCTGAGCACCGCGTTCACGAGGCCCGCAAATCCTTTAATGTAACGGTTTGCCAGCTCGACTGTCTCGTTCACCGCGGCATGCGCAGGCATCTTCTCCGACATAAATAGAAGCTGATAAAAGCCCATCCGCAGGATTATTCTGAGCCTCGCATTAATTGCGGGATTGCTCAGATATAAATCTATCTGCCAATCGAGCAATGTCCTGTTTCTTAGAACTCCGTGAACAAGCTCGCGCACCAAAGCCGGACTTTCCACGGAAGTCCTCGAAAGCCTGGTATTGAGCGCTAAATTCGAATATGCGCCCGCGGCTTCGACATCCTTGATTATGAGATATGCGAGCTTTCTGGAAGAATCCATATGCCGCTAATCTCTCCTGCCTCTCATGAGAAACATTCTCGCAAGTGTCGCCACGGATGTAGAGAGTGCAGCAAGGTAAGTGAGCGCCGCCGCATCTAACACATTCTTCGCTCCCGAGATCTCATCCGGGCCGCTGATTGCACCCGCAGCCTCAAGTTGAACCAAAGCCCTCTTGCTGGCGTCGAGTTCCACCGGAAGGGTCACCAGGTGAAATACCACAACCGCAAGGAAAAGGATTATCCCAATGTTGAAGAAGATTTCTCCGCCTCTGCCCATCATTATTCCCAGCACCAAAAGCGGCCAGGAAAGTCTTGAGCCTATATTCGCTACCGGCACTATGCTGTTTCTTATCTTGAGTAGGTTATAACCCTGCGCGTGCTGAATGGCATGTCCGGATTCGTGTGCGGCGATCGCAATGCTGGCAATCGAGGGACTGCCATAAACGGCTTCCGACAGAAACATAGTCTTTTTTATCGGGTTATAGTTGTCCGTGAGCACCCCCTGCGTCCTCATTATCGGCACCGCCCCCAAACCGTTTAAATCCAGAATGCGCCTCGCGACCTCTCCGCCGCTCATCCCCAAGCGATTTCTTATCTTCGCATATATCCTGTATGTCCTCTGCACCTTGTTCTGCGCATAGACGGTCAGAATAATGGCCGGTATAAGAATTATCATCGAAGTGTAATATCCCATTTATACCTCCTTCTGTATATGTCTTTCTTTACTTAAATTTTACCCTAAAAGCTCGCCTATTTCAATACTTCTGCCCCTCAGGAACTCCGCGGCGGTCATGGCCCTTCGACCCGGAGCTTGAACCAACTCGAGCAGCAATATCCGCCCGTCTCCGCAGGCGACTCCTATGCCTTCTTCCAAAATTTCAACCACAGTACCGGGGCTGCCCTCAGTAGGGCCTGCCGCGCGGGCTCGGTGAACCTTCAGCAGCTCCCCGTTCAAAAGCGTCGAAGCCGTCGGACGGCTGTACATGCCGAGAACATGAGCCTGCAGCTGCGCTGCCGTCCTGCTCCAATCCATTGAAGCCTCGTCCTTCGAAATCATGGGAGCATAACTCGCCTCAGCATGATTCTGAGGGCGTATATCCAAGGGGGATCCGGGCTCACCTCTAAATAGTAGCGGCAAACATTCCACAAGCAGCTCCGCCCCGAGGACGGAAAACTCGTCGAAGAGATCGTAGGAGCTCTTTCCCTCTATATTGACGGCCCTCTGCGCGATTATATCCCCCTCATCCATCCCCTCGCTCATGTACATGATGCTCACACCGCTGATTTTTTCTCCCGCAAGCACAGCCCGCTGTATGGGGGCCGCGCCTCTGTATTTGGGAAGAAGCGAGGCATGGATATTGATGCATCCATGCCCGGGAATTTCCAAGATGCTCTGTGGAAGTATCTTACCGTAAGCGGCGACGACTATAAAATCGGGATCCTCCTGCTCGAGTTGCTCCTTAAAGTCCAGGTTATCCCTGATCCTCTCAGGCGAGACTACACTGAGTCCAAGATCGAGCGCAAGCTGCTTAACCGCACAGGGTTGAAATTTTTTACCTCTGCCCGCGCGGCGATCCGGGTTGGTAACCACAAGTGGAATATCCGCTCCGATATCGTATAACTTCTGAAGAGCCGGAACCGCAAAATCCGGCGTTCCCATAAAGATTATTCTCATAAATCTATCCTTAATTCTTGGCCAGCTAAGCGCGAGATCGGAATTAAAGTTCTCTGCGCTCGCCCTCTTCGGATACTCCGTCAGAAAGCTTGTCTTCTTCACCTACGCTCTTATCGCCGGCTTCGTCCGCATCTTCGCCGGAACTCTTATCCGAATCTTCATCCGAGTCCTCGCTGTGTACACTCTTAATTTCCTCGGCTTTATCCGTAAACAAAATGCCATCGAGATGGTCAATTTCATGGCAGAAAGCGACAGCCTCGAGCCCCTCGCTTTCGACCTCTGCAACACTTCCGTCCGGCCTCGTATAGCTCACGCGGACCTTGAGAGGTCTATATACCCTGCCCGCAAGCCCCGGAACGGAGAGGCAGCCTTCATCGCTCAGCTGCTCGCCCTCAGATTCCTTCACCTCGGGATTTATCATCACATGCAGCTCCTCGCCGACCTGAACGACGGCTACCCTGCGTAAAACGCCGACCTGGGGGGCAGCAAGCCCCAATCCGTCCGCTTCGCGCATGGTCTCGACCAGATCCTCGGCGAGGATTTTGATGCGCTCGTTAATCTCAGTAACGACTCTCGATTTTTTTCTCAAAATCGGGTCTTCATTTGTGACTATATTTCTTATTCCCATACTACCTCCGGTTTATATAAACGAGGACGGATTGACGTCCATCGTCAGCAGCCTTGCTGCACTCTTGCTCTTATTAAACTCAGCTCGAAGTTCAAAGGCCGCACTGCT
>JAAZLU010000146.1 GCA_012799165.1 Clostridiales bacterium | reverse complement strand
TACCCTGAGAGACCGCATAGATGAGCGCAATTCCGATAATTCCGATGGAGCCCGCAAAGCTAGTAAGAAGGGTTCGGCCCCTCTTTGTAAAGAGGTTCTTTAAAGAGAGTCCGAAGGATGTTACGAGCGACATGGAGGGCTTTTTCTTCCTTCCTCCCTTTGCCCGCTCCTCTTTCGGAGCCGCCAGTCGCAACTCTTCGTCCGTCGGCTGCGATGAATCCTCCGTAATCAGGCCGTCCAGCATTCTGACTATCCTCGTGGAATAAGTATTCGCCAGATCCGGATTATGAGTAACCATAATTACGAGCCTGTCCTTTGAAATCTCCTTGAGGATATCCATTACCTGAACGCTGGTCTCCGTGTCGAGGGCACCGGTGGGCTCATCGGCGAGGACGATATCCGGGTTGTTGACTATGGCGCGAGCTATCGCGACGCGCTGCGCCTGTCCACCGGATATTTCGCTCGGCTTTTTGTTAAATTGATCCGCCAGACCCACCTTAACCAGAGCTTCCTTAGCGCGCCTGCGCCTCTCGGCCTTCGGTACGCCGGAAAGCGTGAGCGCAAGCTCGACATTCTGCAGCACGGACTGGTGCGGAATTAAATTGTAGCTTTGGAAGACGAAACCTATGGAGTGATTTCGGTATGCATCCCAATCCCTATCGTTGTACTCCTTGGTCGAACGACCGTTGATAACTAAATCACCGGAGGTATATTGATCGAGACCTCCGATGATATTGAGCATTGTAGTCTTTCCGCAGCCCGAAGGACCGAGAATCGCCACGAATTCACTTTTTCTGAACTTAAGATCGATCCCCTTGAGCGCATGAACTTCTTCGGCTCCGGGATACACCTTAGTAATACCCTTTAATTCAAGCATTATTTATCCCCCTGAATTTTATTTTTGTTAGACGCAAGAATGCGCATTTATTTTGAGTTTACCCCTATTGAAAAATTATACCTTTATAGACGGAAATGTCAACCACGCGAGGCGGCGGATTGTTGGAGCAGGCGGAGAGGCGAGAGGCCGGAAAGGATTTGTTCAGCGCTCGCAGATAAAAATCCGGCCAATAACTTACAACCATTCACAATACGAGACTGCTGGTGTATAATGCTTTAGAGTTAGCGGGAACTAACCAGCTTGACCTTGGCATTTTCTAACATGAAACGCATCGACATATAAACCGGTTCGCCTTCAATTAAAGGAGGAACTTTTATGAAAATCAGCAACAAAATTATTATGGGCGCACTCTGGCTAGTGCATTTCTTGAATCCGCCTCTAAAAACAGAAGAAGAAATTTATGCCCATGCTAAGGCTCACAACGACAAGCAGGTTTTTGAGGTTCCGAAAGACGGAAAATTGGAATACAAGGATTTGGAAGTCCGAACAGAACACGGGAGCTATCACTGCTTGCGCATTAAGCGGAGGTCTCATGCGCCTAAAAGAGCCATCCTCTATATACCCGGCGGCGGGGGTGTCTACGACTACTGCAGGCATCAGCTTTTCCTTGCGAAAAAACTCTTAAAATGGGTCGATGCCGAAATCTTTTATCCTTTCTACCCTCCTGCGACCGACTCTTCGATAAGGGAAACATACGAAATGATCTTTGAAAGCTACCGAGCCGTTCTGAACGAATATGCCCCCAAGAAAATAGGAGTGCTGGGCCTATCTTTTGGAGGAACGGCGGCTATGACTATGATTTCCTGGAATAACTATTACAGACAGCAACTTCCCATGCCCGCCCTCTCGATAGCGCTTTCACCGGGGCATGTACCCGCAGACTCGGAAGAAAGAGAGCTGCTGGAGGTCTACAGAGGGGTCGATCCTTTTATACCAATAGAACAGATAGAGGCCTACGGGAAGGTTCAACGGGGCGGAGAAGAATTGGAGCTCTGGATGATTAATACTGCCACGCACGGTGATTTCCGCAATGCGGGGAAAATCATGATCTATTATGGCGAAAAAGAGAGCCTCGCCTTTGCGGCTCCCATATATCGCGATTCCCTCGAAAGAGCGGGCGCGAAATACAGGATCCATGTGGAACCCGGCATGCCGCATTGCTATGGGATCGGACGGATAAACAAAGCCACACGGACGACATACGACGAGATTGTAAAAATGCTGAACGAGCTCTAAAATCCCCGATTTTAGATGGATATTGAAATTAATAACAATCGATGTTATATTTTTACCTAAAGGTTAAACGCCACTAATTAGTGCGTGTTAACTCGACGAGAAGCGAAGGAGAATTCCCAAAGCTAAAGACAGAATCAGACAAAGGGAAGCCCACGGGGTGTGGAAATCGAGCCGTGCGGAACGGTAATACATATATGCTGGACAGATTGCTTTTTAAATATATAGGCAATGCGAAGAAATATATTATTGTAAGCATCTTGCTCATGATGCTCAAGGTTGTGGGTAGTTTCTTGATTGCCCTCTCTTTCGGCGAGTTTATCCGGGCCCTATTCTCGGCCGCAGCCATTGAAGCGGGAAGAATACTTTTACTCTTTCTTGCGGGCTTCGCCTTAAGAAGCGGCAGCCTGTATCTGGTAACGAGATATCAGACCAGGATTACGGGAGAAGTGAAGACAACCCTAAGGACGGAGATGATAGAAAAGGCGATGCGAATCGGTCCTGCCTATCTGAACTACACATCCACTTCCAAGATGATAAACATGGGCTCCGACACCATCGAGCAGCTGGAAAATTACTACGGACGCTTTTTGCCGCAGTTCTTCGGAAGCTTCGGCATGAGCCTCGTCAGTTTTTTCGTGCTGCTCTCAATAAATGCCAAGACCGCCCTCCTGTTTTTGATCCTCGCCCCGATTATCCCCTTGATGCTTAAGCTCATCTTGGAAAAGGTCGGACGCAAGCAGAAAAAGTATTGGGCCAGCTATATGGATGTCGGGCAACTGTTCTTGGACAGCCTGCAGGGCATGACCACCCTCAAAATCTTCTCCGCGGACGAAAAGAGAGCGGAAGAGATTCACGACAAGTCGGAAAAGTTCCGCATAGAAACTATGAATATCCTGCGCATGCAGCTCAATTCCATAACCGTAATCGAGTGGATAGCCTATGGAAGCGCGGTCGCGCTCATCGCCTTCGGTCTGTCCAATCTTAGCTTTGCTGTTCAGAATATTGCAAGCATGGTCGTTTGGGTCTTTATGTCTATAGAGTCCTTCAGACCTATGGCTACCTTAATATCCAGCTTCCATGTCGCCATGACGGGGGTTGCCGCGGGCAAAAACCTTATAGACTTCTTCGCCCTGCCGGAAGAGGACGACAGTCATAAAAACGAAATCGAGAAAAGCGATAAGGGCATAAGCGTAAGGGATCTGAGCTTCAGCTACCCCGACAGCGAGCGCAAGGTCTTGGACGGCATCGATGCGGATTTTGCAGCCGGGGGGTTCACGGCGGTAGTGGGTGCCTCGGGCTCCGGAAAGAGCACGCTTGCACGAGTGCTTGCAGGACAGCTCGACTGCGGCGACGAGTCCGTCTTTTGGAGCGGAAATCCATACGAGACTTACAAGAAGCAGTCGATAACGGAGAACATGATACGCATTTCGCACGATGCTCATGTATTTGAGAGGACGATTCGGGAGAACCTCCTGATGGGAAAGCCCGGCGCAAGCGACGAAGAATTGATAGAGGCGCTTCGGACGGTTCAGCTCTACGACGAGGTGAAGCCGCGCGGAGGTCTCGATTTAGAGATAAAGTCGGGAGCAAGCAATCTCTCCGGCGGGCAGAGGCAGCGACTCGTTTTGGCGAGAGCCCTCCTGCACGATGCCGAGCTCTATATATTCGATGAAGCCACCTCGAACATCGATGTAGAGAGCGAAGCAATCATCCTCGATGTTATGGAAAAGATGTCGCAGGATAATATCGTAATACTGGTTTCTCATCGCCTCTATGCCGGCAAAAACGCCCGCAAGATCTATGTTTTAGACAAAGGAAGGCTAGTCGAGAAAGGAAGCTTCAAAGAGCTGATTGGCAAGGATGGCATCTACAATCGCATGTGGGAAAGCCAGAAGCGCTTTGAGGAAGGAGCTGCGATATGAGAAAGAGAAGTTCCCTTCGCATAATGCTGGATTTAATACATCTGGCCAAAGGAGAGCTGTCGGATTTAGTCGTCGCGATTATCGCCGGCATAATTTCCTTTTTATCTACCGTGGGAATCGCCATCTCCGGTGCCCTGCTGATCGTCCAGTTGGCCTGGCGGATAGACCTGTCCTTTAAAAAAATTATCTTGATGATGGCGATTTTTGTCTTCTTTAGAGGGCTTACAAGATATTTAGAGCAATTTTTAAACCATCTGGTCGCCTTCAAGGTGCTGCGCATGCTGCGCGACAAGGTCTTTGCCGCGATAAGGAGGCTTGCTCCGGCAAAGATTGAAGGAAGCAACAAGGGCGAATTGATTTCCATGATAACGGGCGACATCGAGCTTATCGAGGTGTTTTACGCCCACACAATCTCGCCGATATGCATTGCTGTCGTCTGCGGAACTATCTATATCGTTTCGATTGCCCGCTTCTCGCCGCCCATCGCCCTTACGACCCTGCTATCTTACCTATTGATGGGCACTGTGCTACCCGTCCTCTTCTCCAAATGGGCGAAGAACACGGGATATGTGCTGCGCAAGGAAATTGGGGGATTAAACAATATCTTTTTGGATCTGCTGCGCGGCATTACGGAGATTATGCAATTTTCCTACCGCGATAAGGCGATAAAAGTTGTGGAAAAGTCGAATACATCGCTGATTACGCGGCAGGCTCAACTTATCGAACAATTGGCGCTTCTCTTGGGAATCGAAGACGCGATCGCCGTGCTTACGAGCGGCATCGCAGTTTTGATAGGCATGCGGACGGGACTTTCCTGGCATATCTTGCTGCCTATAGCTTTCGGCATCTTCTTCAGCTTCCCCGCGATTGCAAATGTAGCATCTCTCGGAAACGGACTTTCTCAATCCCTGGCCTGCGGCGAGCGGGTATTAAATCTGCTCGAAGAAGAGCCAGTCGTAAAAGAAATAAAAAACGGAGTCGATTTGAATTTGCAAGACAATAAGGCAGACTCGATTATCGAAATCGAGAATCTGTCCTTTGCCTACGGCGAGCAAGCCATTTTAAAGGATTTTAATTTGAAGATTGCCCCCGGCGAGATATTGGGAATTCAGGGCGAAAGCGGCTGCGGCAAATCAACTCTGTTAAAGCTGATAATGCGCTTTTGGAGCGCGGACATGGGAGAAATACGCCTCTGCGGAGTGCCCATCGAGAATATAAATACTCAATCCCTATGGAACAACATCGGATACATGACGCAAAATACCGAGTTCTTCGAGGGAACCATCAGAGACAATCTGCTGATAGCAAAACCGAACGCATCGGACGGAAAGATGAAAGCCGCCCTCGAGAAAGCCTCCATCCTGGACTTTGTGGAGAGCCTCGAGCATGGCATGGACACTCGCCTTACGGAGCTGGGAGACAATTTCTCGGCGGGCGAAAGGCAGCGCTTCGGCCTTGCGAGATGCTTTTTGGAAGATGCCGGAATACTCCTGCTGGATGAACCCACCAGCAATCTGGACGTCCTGAACGAAAACATTATATTGAGCGCCTTAAAGGAATATCAGGCGGGCAGGACGATTATCATGGTGAGCCACCGGGAGAGCAGCCTCAAAATCTGCGACCGGATTATTCAGATGCAGGGACAGGAATAGGAAAGTCTTATGGAGAGGCGCTATAAAAGATTTCCGATTCTAAGAAAGGAACTGCACATAGATGAAAACAAGGAAAGAGAGTGCAAAGAGTTCGAAAAACGGATCTTCTTTTTAATGGCGGCGGTTTATTGCAGAGATAATCATGCTGCAAAAGAAAACAAAGTTACGGCTGCAGATTTGGACTTTCCGGAAGATATTCACAATTGGCTCTTAAGGAATAAGCGCCGTGCAAATTACAAGCTCTGCCCCGAATGTTACGAACTTATACAAAATGCATTTCGGCATACGGAGAAGTGCCCGCACAGCTATTACAAAACCTTTTGCCACGAATGCCCCACACCTTGCTATCGCAAGGAGGAGCAGGCAAAGATGCTTCCGATTATGCATCATTCCGGCAAAAGGCTAATTAAGGAGCACCCGATATATGCTCTTAATTTTGCAAGAAATCTGATCAAAAATAACAGCTTAATAAGAAAACATACAAAATCTAATGGAGGTATCGCATAGATGAATAAGATTAAATTAGAAGCCTTTACAATTAAGGACATAGTTTTTCTGGCGGTAATTACAGCTGTAACATTGCTTGCCAGCGGACCCGTCGCTCCCATCGTAATGACAGTAACAAAGTTGGGCGCGCAGGCCTGCGCAATGGCACTGCCTTTCGGGCTGCTTACATCCATAGGACTGCGCAAGGTAAAGAAGAGCGGTTCCCTTGTGATAATCGGAATATTTTCCGGCCTCGTGCTGCTGCTTATGGCGCCGGTAATGTTCTTTAATCAGCTCGTCGCGACCCTACTTTCGGAAGGCTTGGCTTTAGGTCTTTTTAAGAGTTACGAGAACAGAAAGGCTGTCCTCTTTAGCGCAGGGCTCTTTTCCTTCTTTACGATTCCGACGACGGCAGTTGTGAATATATTAGCAAAGGGAAGAACGATTGCGGAGCAGATAGGAAATCCGCTTACTTTCGCATTGCTCGTCGCGGGTGCAGTCGCGCTCGGTTTTGCGGGTGCTCTCATCGGAAATAGAATCGCCGATGAGTTACAGAAGGCGGGCAAACTGTAGGTTGGCGCATGAATAAACCCGAGAAGAACATACACCCTATACTCTCTTTAGTTTTCAGCGTCATGCTCTTCGCGACAGGCTTGTTGTTCGTTAAAAAGCCCTGGTTTGTGATTTATCTAGCTGCTTTCCTTATCCTGCTTTTGCTGTTTCGCTTCGAGAGGACGATGCTGAGGACTATTCCCTTCGTTCTAATCTTCGGAGCTCTGACGGCAGGGCTCACGGCTGTAAACGGCACGCCCTCGGATATTCTCTATGCCTTTTACCGTGTACTTGCGCTCGCCTTGGCGGCTGTGCTCAGCATAAGCATAAAGCCGATAAGGCTCGTCCGTGCCTTCAATCAATTGAAGGTCCCGCGCTGGATAAGTCTGGGGCTCCTTATCGTAATACGCTTTATGCAGATATTTTACGAGGAGATTCAGCAGATTAGGCAAGCCATCGTTCTGAGGGGGATTCGCTTTTCAGAAACACCTCTCCTATGGGCAAGAGCCTTTTTTATTCCGCTTATCGTAAGGGTTTTGAGCATATCCGAGGGTCTGGCAATCTCGCTGGAAACCAGAGCCTTCTCCACCGAATTGGAAGGGAGTTCCTACGAGACGATCGATTTTAAAAAGAAAGACCGGCTCTTCGCCGCCCTGTTTTTGGCCTGCCTTCTCCCCTTCATCTATCTATCCTTAGGAGACCTTAAATGAAGCCGACTCTTGAAGTTAAAAATCTGTCTTTATCCTACAATCTTGAGGAGAACAAGCCTAACGAAAAACGCCTGTGGGTCTTTAAGGATCTAAGCTTTCAAATCGAAGAAGGCGAATTCATTCTGCTGACCGGCCCTTCTGGTTGCGGGAAATCCTCCCTGATAAATGCGATAAACGGGGTTATTCCAAATCTTAAAGATGCCTACACGGAAGGCTATATCTACATTTTGGGAAATGAGATGGCAAACAGCTCGGTTCGAGAAAGGACGAAGATAGTCGGCAGCGTCTTTCAGAATCCCAGAGAGCAGATAATTTTCGACGAGGTCGCCGACGAGATTGTCTTTCCCATGGAAAACTTAGGGAAGATGCCGCAAGAGATGCAGACAACTCTCGACGAATTGCTGAGCCTGACCGGTCTTGCAAAGGATGCTAAGACCGCAACACTTTCGGGCGGAGAAAAGCAAAAACTGATGACAGCCTGCACATTGGGCATGGGTCAGAAAATTTTAATCCTCGATGAGCCACTGGCGAATATGGACGCCCGCGCAAGCGCTGAGCTCTTGGAGTTGCTGAAGAAGCTCTCCGAGGAAGAAAGCTATACGGTAATTCTGGTCGAGCACCGAGAGGAGATGATACTGCCCTATGTCGATCGCATATTTTCCTGCGTAGATAGCGATGCGGAAAATGTATGCATGGAGATAGAAATTCGCGAGGATGTAGAGGCATATAGAGAAGAGCTTCGCACAGCCGTTGAAGAAGCTGCGCAGAAAAAGGCTTTGGAAGCGGAAAGCGTGCAGATGCAATCCTTAAAAAATACAAAAGGCCCTGTCGACAGGGAAATCCTATTTTCCGTGGAACGCTTGGATTACAAGATAGGAGGTCGCTGCCTATTTAATGACTTCTCCTGGGAAATAAGGCGCGGAGAAGAATGGGTCGTCCTCGGCGATAACGGCTGCGGAAAGACGACTCTGTTCCGGCTTTTAAACGATTTTATAAAACCGAGCGCCGGAAAACTCTCATCACTTTACAGCAAAAAAGAAAAGCGTAAAAAATTAGGCTATGTACTGCAAAACCCGGATTACCAACTCTTTATGCCGAGCGTCCGAAGCGAGCTCTATCTAAGCGCAAAGTCGCCGGATTTCGTCGAAGAATTAATAAGGCTCTTTAAACTCGAAGATATGCTCGATCGTCACCCCCTAAGCTTAAGCGAAGGGCAAAAGCGAAAGTTGGGCTTCGCCTGCATAATAGCAAACGAACCCGAGGTTCTCTTTCTCGATGAGCCCACCGTAGGCCTCGATACCGCTAGCGTAGATCAGCTTCTCCATGCACTGGAGTTGCTAAAGGCAAGATCCAAAAAGCCCTTAACTGTTGTAAGCATCAGCCACGACAAGCGAGCCATACCGCATTTGGGGAATCAGTTTTTAAGGCTCAGCAAATGACATTGATGTACAGGGTGTTTTTGCTATCAACATTTTTGCTCTTTAGCTGTCTAAAAATCCTAGAATTTCCCTATGAAAACGCTCGGGGAACATCATAACGAGCTCGCCGTGCGCCATGCCCTTAAACTCCCTTGTAGCGATTTGAGGGAATGCTTTCTTGGCATAGGCAAGATCTTTTTTCCTGGCCGCCCTCTCCTCCTCCCCATACCAATACTCCATCTCCGCATCTACGCTCGGCACGGGGTTGGGCATGGGATAGTTGTTGGCGGACCAGAAGACATTGTAAATCGTCCTGTCGGAATAATGGTTTCTTCCGAACTCGAACAGCTTTAGGTAATGCTCCTGCGGATCTTCACCTTCGGGCGTCCAGCGCTCGGGAGGCATCGCCATCTTCATCAAGGCGGGCGATCTGAAAGCCGTCCTTACCATCAGGTAATCTTTAAGGGCGATTATTCGGCAGAGCCATTTCGGATAGGAATAAGGCGCTATGCCGGCGTCTACGACGGCCTTATTTACAGGCATCATCCGATTCGCCAACATGTACATTACGCTTGAACCGCCCATGGAAACTCCATAGGCCATATCGAGGCGGCGAACGCCTTTTCCGCGCAGATAGAATACTGCCTGCTCGACATTTCTTTCTATGGATATAAAATCTGTCCCCATCTCGTCGTGCCCGTCGGATATGAACAAAAACACATGAAAATCCTGCGCCAGCGCTTCCGCCGAAGCTTTGAATACCCACCAAGGCTCGACGGCGCATTGGAACATCAGAATTGTCTTTTTTTTATCTTGCCCGAATTCGTAGACTTTCATTTTGTGATTACTCGTATAGTATTTTTAGAAGCAGAACAAGAACCCCCTATTCTGCTTCTGCCTGAAATAACTCTCTAGCATTAAAGTAAACAATAATTACTCCGCCATGTACGAAGTTGCAAATGTTGGATAAAAGCGCCTACCACCTACACAAGCTTTAAAGAGGTTTCATCGATTACGGTAAGCAATTTTGCAGAGGCCATAACCGAACCGCATTAACTCCCCAGCCGCCTTGTAAATTTAAAATCGCAGAGCTCGTCGCCATATCCCAAGGTGCAGCTTCTTTCAAATTTTATCTTTACCATGTCTCTGAACATAATCCAGTCGCCATCGCAAAACATCGGGCAAAGTTCGGGACATTCATAAAAATCGCACAAGTCTTTATATAGGCATTTCGTTATATCGAATGTAAATACCTTCCTATCGTTCCTCGTTATCTTTGAGGTCCAGGTATCCGCTTTAAGGCCGGTCGAAAAGGCTTTCCGAAACAAGGCAAATCCCAAATCGGATTTGCTGACGAATTTCATGATTTTCGAGGCAATATCTACCTTTCCATAGAAATATGCTTTTGTATGCACCAGGGCTTCCTCCGCGCCGACATGCTCTTTTAAAGAAAGATACAGCGCAACTCTCACCAAGATGCTGTTCTTTGCATTCTTATACTGGGTGGGCGAAAGTCTCGCCTTCTGCTCGCGGCACATTTCCTCCATAGTTGCGGAATAATTCTGCTTAAGCTGCTCAACTATTTCCGCATCGAAGATGCCAAGCAAAAACCTTTTCACATCATTTTGCACCTTAATTCTCCCATGCTCTCCGCCTGTCATAACTCTTCTCAATCACCGCAACGCAGCACGGTATAAATCCTTCAATATCCATGAACTGCGCATCGGGATAGCCCGCATCGTTAAAAAATTGCCGATAGGAGAAAAAAGTGAACTTTTCCTTAAAGCCGGCCCCGGCCTTTCCGAGAGCCTTTATAAAACGATTCTCCTTGCCTCCCGATCGGCGGTTCATATAGGTGGGTATTATAATCCTGCCGCCCGGTCTGCAGACCCGCTCTAGCTCCTTTAAAGCCTCCCGGGGATTCTCCAAAAGATGGATTACATTTGCGGCGAGCACCTTGTCGAAGGACGAATCTGCAAAGTCGAGGCTCATTATATCGGCGACCTTAAAACGAATATTATTCTGAGCCCCGCATTTCGCCTCAGTTTTTCGCAGCATATTCTTTGAAAAATCCGTCGCAATAAGCTCGCGGCATCTCGGCGCAATAAGCTCCGTTAGCATTCCCGTGCCGCAGCCGCATTCCAAGACGAAATCCTCCGGCTCGAAGAGATCCGCAGTCTTGCGACGCAGAATCTCGTGAGTCCTTGCATTTATTATGTTTACGAACAGGTCGTAGATGCCCGCCGTACAATCCCAAAACAGAGTTTTATTTCCCGCCCCGAACACTTTCTCCTCCTCGGCACCAACATTAATCTTGCTTGACATCGACGCCTACTCTATCTTTTCTTGCATACGAAACAGGCAATTCCCTTAAGATTGCTCAGCTCCACCTGCTCGTACATGCTCTCCAGGCGCCGCTTTAAACTATCCATGCTCTCGTAGGGAGGAGTAAATAATTTCATCCGCTGATAAAGACTTTGAGTGATGAGGTCCGTTCGCCTGCAGCAGCCCGACACATAGAAGCAGCCGCAGAAAGTACCCCCGCTTTTAAGCACCCTGAAGGTCTCTCGGTAGGCGGCTTCTTTATCCGGAAAGGCATGAAAACCGTTGAGAGACAGAACTGTATCGAAACTCTCGTCTTCGAAGGGCAGAGCCCCCACATCGCCCTGCAGCAATGCTACATTCTTAAGCCCCATCTGGCCAACCCGCTCTTCTGCTATCGCCAGCATATCCGGCGAATAATCGAGGCACACGACTTCTGCATCCGGCAAAGTCTTAAAAAGCGGCATGGTGAGCACGCCCGTGCCCACGGGAACTTCCAGCAATCTCCCCGAAAAATCCTCGGGTATGCCGGAGAATGCCCGCAAGGGATATTCCCTGCTCTCCTCCACATTCATATCCCAGACCAGGCGACAGACCAGCTTTCCGAGAAATGAGGAGCAGGTAATCATATTGTCGTAGAAGCTGTTGCTGCCGGTAAAACGATAGGCATCTTTAATTCTGTCTTTTCTTTCCATTTTATCGAAACACCCCTTTAAATCTTTTTAGTCCGCAGCTTCAGCGCATTGCTCACGACGAAGAGCGAGCTGAGGCTCATCGCCAGAGCTCCGATCATCGGAGAGAGCAAAATCTCGAAGGAGGGATACAGCGCTCCCGCGGCGATCGGAATCCCCAAAACATTGTAGAAAAAAGCCCAGAAGAGATTCTGCTTTATATTCCTTATCGTAAGGCGGCTCAAGTTTATAGCCCGCGTAACATCCGAAAGTTCGGACTTCGTGAGGACTATGTCTGCGGAATCTATGGCTATATCGCTCCCGCCGCCTATGGCGCAGCCTATATCCGCCTGAACCAAAGCCGGCGCATCGTTTATCCCGTCGCCGACCATCATCACGACTTCTCCT
Organism: Clostridiales bacterium; assembly: GCA_012799165.1. Taxonomy (GTDB): domain Bacteria; phylum Bacillota; class Clostridia; order Peptostreptococcales; family Anaerovoracaceae; genus RUG11894. The sequence goes on along the minus strand of JAAZLU010000146.1, from coordinate 198 downwards.
CCGGCCTGATAGCGCTCAACAACATCGGCCTTCTCTGTAGGCAGGACTTCCGCCACAATCTCGTCCACTGCAATTGCGCTGCCTATATGCTCGGCTGCCGCGCGGTTATCTCCCGTAAGCAGGACCGTCTTTATTCCCATCCCTTTGAGCCTCTCGATGGCAGCCCTCGAGCCTTCGCGAACTTTGTCGGAGAGGGCG
>JAAZLU010000145.1 GCA_012799165.1 Clostridiales bacterium | reverse complement strand
CTTGTTTACGCGGCTTATCGTCGCTGCGGAGGCGTTTGTTTCCGCCTCTATTTCGCCGTAGGTCTTCTTAGCATCGAGCATGCGCGCTACTTGCCAGCGTTGGGATATGGACTGAAGCTCCTTTACGGTCATGATGTCTTCGAAGAAACGGTAGCACTCTTCTTCGTCCTGAAGTGATAGTATAGCCTTGAAGAGTTCGTCGTTCGTTTCGGACTTGAATTTTGAATCGTACATTTTGCACCTCGCGGCTTTTATGCTTTAGTGTGTAGTAGCATTATATATCAGTGAGAATATTTTGACAAGCACCGGCAAAATTTGTACACTTAATAAAGAATGAAAATATGGCTTACAGCTAAGCTTAAAAACAGGAAATACAGCTCCGCCGACTTCGTCAAAAAGGAGCTCGGACAGGAGCTTTTTTATGAGGATTCCGGAAGACCCTACGCGCAGCCGGAAGAAGGCGAAGCCGCCTTTATATCCATCAGCCATACGCGCAACTTTTTGACGCTCCTTGAGGCGGGATACTCATGCGGCATAGACATCGAGGAAGTGACAAGAAAGCCCGGTGCTGCGATTGCGAGAAGGCTGCATCCTCTCGAACAGCAATATCTGGGGGGACTGGAGCCGGGTGGCAAGGAGTGGAGGCAGGAGTTTCTGCGAATATGGGTCTGCAAGGAGGCCTATATGAAGATGTGCGGAGAGGGCATACGGATGGGGCTTTCGAAGTTTTCCGTCCTTGATGAGGAACTTTGCTATAGGGAAGTATTGAGCTGCGAAAATTATCCGGACGGCTTCCTACTTATGCCGGAGCTGTCTCCCGATTTAATTTGCGCCGTATCTCTTGAACGACCCGAGGAATTCGAAGGAGTAATTATCTCGGAATATAAAGGCGAGGCGAAAAAGAGTGTGGGCGAGGCCGCCGCAGATATGCTTGCGCGTCGGGATTATATGAGGGACGAACTTGCGCAGAAGCTCATTAAAAAAGGCTATGGCAAGGAAGAAGTGGATTTGTGTATACAGCAGCTTGTCGAGCTGGGGTATATAGATGATGAAGCATTAGCGAGCGGGCTTGCCAGGCAGGCCGCGGAAAAGGGAAGGGGAAGGAGGAGGATAGCATTCGAGCTTGGGCGCAGGGGCGCAAAGGATAATCTCGTCGAGAAGACTCTCGAAGAGATCGCCGAGGACGAGACTTTGCCGACTGAGCGCGAGCGTGCCATGAGGCAGGCAAATAAGATTGTCGGAAATTCGGACATCGATGAGAAATTATTGAACAGAGTTGGCAGAAGGCTCGCCGGGCTAGGCTATGAGGCGAGCGTAGTATATGACGTCATTGCTGAGATAAGGAGAAAAAGATGATTAACACGAAACCATTGACCATTCTGCATTCCAACGACATGCACGGAGATTTTATGGCGGAAGAACTCGACAACAAACTCGTGGGAGGAGTCTCGCTTCTCTCCGGTTACATCCAGAGGGCTCGCCGCGAGGATCCTAACGTAATTTACGCCGTCTCGGGAGATATGTTCCGAGGTTCGCTCATAGACAGCGAATACAAGGGCATTTCGACAATCGAAATTATGAACATGATAGCCCCGGATGTCGTCACCATCGGAAACCACGAAGTCGACTACGGCCTGGCGCACCTTCTCTTCATCGAAAAATGTGCCACATTTCCCATCATAAATGCGAACATGTTCATCACCAGCAATCACAGAAGGCTTTTTAAATCGCATCATGTGATTCAAATCGACGGCATGAACATACTCTTTATCGGTATACTTACTCAAGATACAATCAAAGCCATAAAACCCGATCCTCTCATCGGTTCTTTCGTGGACATAGCGGAGGCTGCTGCGGAAGTGGGAAGAATCTGCAATGCAAGAAGAACGGAGGATATGGATCTTACTGTACTTCTCACTCATATAGGTTTCGAGGCGGACAAGGAGCTTGCGGCCGCGCTGGATCCGGAGTGGGGTGTGGATGTAATAATAGGAGGCCATACACATACCAGGCTGGACGAGCCCGCGGTGGTAAACGGTATCTATATAGTGCAGGCCGTGATGGGAACCGACCAGATAGGACGCTTCGATATAATAGTAGATACCGATAACAACTGCGTGCACGAATGGAAGTGGGGACTCGTGCCCATAAACGAAGATACCTGCCCCTGGGACCACGAACTTGAGGAGGTAATCCGCAGCTACAAGGAGGAGACCGACACTAAGTACGGACGCATAGTTACGCGATTTGCCGATGTATACACTCATCCTGCAAGAAATCAGGAGACTCAGCTTGGCAGACTATTTGCGGACGCGTTCAAGGATATAACCAAGGTGGATATTATGTTTGTCGGCTCCGGCTCCATCAGAGGAGAAGCTCTCGGGACAATAGTTACCCGCGAGGATCTTCGCACCATATTCCCATACAACGATGCAATATACAGGGTGATGGTCAAAGGCTCTACTCTTAAGAAGATGGTAAAGCATATATACAGAGATGCGGCCTGGCTTCCCGGCGGACATACGGAGTTTTATCAGTTCTCCAGAGGTTTCCGCGCGGAATACAATAAGAAGACCAAGGAGCTGGTGAGCCTCTCCCTCAACGGTTACGAGATTTCGGACGACGACGAATTTGCGCTCGGACTTCAGGAATATCACTACAACAATATCGAAGGCTCCTTCAACCTGACCAGAGAAGAGGTCGAGGCCATCGACAGACCCAAAAAGATCTCTACAAACAGCACGGACGTAATCGACGAATATTTCTCCGACAAGGAGCTCGTAAGAGTATCCGAAGAGACCCGCATGGTGTTTATAGAATAGCAGTTGATTGCTGAGAATTGCAATTTAAGGAGTGCGCCCGCCCCCCTGCCGGAGGCGGGCGCCTCACCTTGACGAAATACTCATATTTCAATATACTTATTAAGTTGAAGAATTCAGCAAAATTAAGACGAAACAGAGGAACGATATGTATAAAAATCTATCCGACAGGCCTATAGCGGAGCTGCAGCTCGCACAGGCGGACAAGTGGGACGAGGAGAGGCTTCTTGAAAGATGCGTCGAGACGCGGGAAGGCAATCCCGACTTTATCTTCTACGAGGGTCCGCCGACCGCAAACGGCAAGCCCGGCATACACCATGTCGTGGCGCGCACGCTCAAGGATTCGGTGTGCCGCTACAAGACGATGAAGGGATACAAGGTTACCCGCAAGGCAGGCTGGGATACCCACGGTCTTCCGGTGGAGATCGAGGTTGAGAAGCAGCTCGGTTTAGATGGCAAAAAGGATATAGAAAAGTACGGAATTGAAGCTTTCAATCAAAAGTGCAAGGAATCCGTATTCAAGTACGAGGCTCAGTGGAGGGATATGACCCGCCGCATGGGTTTCCTCATAGATATGGACGACCCCTATATAACTCTGAATAACGACTATATCGAGAGCGTCTGGTGGATTTTAAAAAGATTTTATGATGAGGGGCTCATTTACGAGGGTCACAAGATAATACCTTACTGCCCGCGCTGCGGGACGGGGCTCGCTTCCCATGAGGTGGCTCAGGGCTATAAGGAAGTTAAGACCAACACCCTCACGGCAGCGTTCAAGGCGAAGGGCGAAGAGGATACGTATTATTTGGCCTGGACGACTACAGCTTGGACCCTTGCCGCCAATGTTAGCTTGACTGTCGGCGCGGATGTCGACTATGTAAAGGCGAAGCAGGGCGGAAAATATTATTATGTAGCGGAAGCCCTCGCGGATAAGGTGCTGTCCGCCAAAGGCGAATACGAGATTGTAGCGCGCATGAAGGGCAGGGATCTGGAGTATAAGGAATACGAGCAACTGATGCCCTTCTGCGAGGTCGAAGGCAAGGCCTTCTTCGTCACCTGCATGGACTATGTAAGCATAGAGGACGGTACCGGCATCGTCCACACGGCTCCCGCCTTCGGCGAGGATGACTACGAGTGCGGAAGGAAGTACGGCTTGCCCGTGCCGAACCCCGTGGATTCGGAAGGTAAATATACGACAACTCCCTGGAAGGGACGCTTCATAATGGAGAAGGGCCTCGACATAGAGATACTCAAGTGGCTGCTTGCAGAGGACAAGGTTTACGACAAGGGCAGCATACTTCACAACTATCCCCATTGCTGGCGCTGCGACACGCCGCTGATATACTATGCGAATCCCTCCTGGTACATAGAGATGACCAAGCTGCGCGATCAGCTCGTCGCAAATAACGATACTGTGGCATGGCATCCTCCCTCAATCGGTGCCGGACGCTTCGGAAACTGGATTGCGGATGTCAAGGACTGGGCGATATCTCGCTCGCGCTACTGGGGAACCCCCCTGAACATCTGGCGCTGCGAGGAATGTGGGGGTATTCAGTCGATAGGCAGTCGCAAAGAACTTGCGGAAAAAGCCGCCGAAAAGATAGATGAGGATATAGAGTTGCATCGTCCCTATGTCGACGATGTTCACATCAAGTGTACGGATTGCGGTGGGCTCATGAGCAGGGTGCCGGAAGTTATCGACTGCTGGTTCGATTCGGGATCCATGCCTTTTGCCCAGATGCATTATCCATTCGAAAACAGCGAGAACTTCGTTCCGGATTATTTCCCTGCGGACTTTATATGCGAGGGCATAGACCAGACCCGCGGTTGGTTTTATTCGCTGATGGCGATATCCACCTTCGTGATGGGAGCTTCACCCTACAGGAATGTTCTCGTCAACGACCTGGTGCCGGACAAGGAAGGAAAGAAGATGAGCAAGTCCAGGGGCAATGTCGTCGACCCCTTTATGCTCTTCGATAAGTACGGGGCGGATGCGACTCGCTGGTATCTGCTGGCGGTTTCGCCGGTGTGGTTCCCGACGAGGTTCGATGAGGAAGGCCTGCGGGAGACTCAGAGCAAGTTCTTCGGGACTCTGCGGAATGTATATAATTTCTTTATCCTGTATGCGAACAACGACGATGTCGACGCCTCGCAGTGCTTCGTCCCTTACGAGGAGCGACCCGAGCTGGACCGCTGGATAATCTCGAAATACAACAGACTCGTGGATTATGTAACCCGGGCCATGGACGACTACGACCACAATAAGAGCGTGCGCGCCATAAACGATTTCGTGAACGAGGATCTCTCCAACTGGTACATAAGAAGAGCGAGGAGGAGATTCTATGCCGACGGAATGGACGAGGACAAGAAGGCTGTCTACAGCACGACTTACGAGGTACTCTGCGGAGTGGCGAAGCTGATAGCCCCCTTCGCTCCATTCATCAGCGACGAGATATATGTAAAATTGACAGGCGAGGAGAATGTCCATCTTGCCTATTTCCCCGAGGCGGATCTATCGCTCATAGACAATGCGCTCGAGGAGAGGATGGATCTGGTGCGCTCCGTCGTAAACATAGGAAGAGGAATTCGGGAGAAGGAGAGGCTCAAGGTTCGCCAGCCCCTCTCCGGCATATTGCTGGATGCGCGCTTCGAGGAAAAGATAGGCTATATGACGGATCTCGTCCGCGAGGAGCTCAATATAAAGGATGTTGAATTCAGGGAAGATATGGATTCTTACCTGAGCTATCAGATAAAACCGGACTTCCGGGTCGCAGGCCCCCTGCTGGGCGCGAAGATTAAGGAGTTTGCGGCAGCACTTGCCAAGGTCGATGCAAAGGCAATGCTCGCGGCACACTCGTCGGGCGGAAGCTACGAGCTCGAGCTGGGCGGTGAAGCCACCGAAATAAGCTCCGATATGGTCGCGGTTACGGTAATTCCAAAACAGGGTTTCGCTTCGGATCAGATAGGAGACCTCTGCGTAATACTCGATACGGAACTGAGCGGGGAGCTCATCGACGAGGGATTGGCGAGGGAGCTCGTCTCCAAGGTCCAGCAGATGCGAAAGCAGAAGGACTTCGAGATGATGGATCGCATAGTAATCTATCTGGATGCGGACGAAGAGGTGAGGGCCGCGGTGAAGCGCCACGAAGAGAGGATAATGGGCGAGACGCTTGCGGATGCCATAATCGAGCGGGGCGATCTTGCGCAGTTCGATCTTAACGGTCACGAGACCGGAATAGATGTGGAGAGGGTTAAAAAGGCCTAGCGGCAAGGGTAAAGACAGAGCCTATCCTGTTTTCGGAGATTCCGGAAAGCAGGGTGGGCTTTAAACTGTCGACTGTAATCGTTATGGAAAGAAACATTTCTGAATATGTTAAGGATATAGAGGAGCTCTTATCTGGGGCCGAGATACTTGCCGGGCAGGAGGCCCGGGCGAGGGCTCTTCGAGATAAGCTCGAAGACAGCCGCCTGAATGTCGCCGTGATAGGGCAATTTAAGAGAGGCAAGACCTGCCTTGTAAATGCTCTTCTTGGAAGAGATATTCTCCCCACGGGTATAATCCCTATAACTTCGGCAGCCGCGAAGATAAGCTACGGAGAAGACAGCTACTCGGTGCGCTTTCTTAACGGCCTCGTTAAAGCCGTAAAGGAGGCCGAAATCGGCAGCTATATTAATGAACAGGAAAACCCGGATAATCTTCTGGGGGTGGATTGTGTCGAGATTACGCTGCCCTCGGATTTTCTCGAAGGGGGCATCTGTCTCGTCGATACTCCCGGTATAGGCTCTTATCATAAAAAGAATACGGATGCCGCCTATGCCTTCATCAGGAAGAGCGACGCGGTTATATTTCTTTTATCCGTGGATTCACCCATAAACGAGATAGAGATAGAGATCCTTCGCAATACAGAGGAGTATGCTGCGAAGTTTTTCTTTGCTGTCAATAAGATAGACACGATAGAGGGCAAAGAGCTTGAGGCCTATCTCGACTACTGCCGCAATCTGCTCTGCATGCTTACGGGAGCGGAGGATTTAGTGCTATATCCTATAAGCGCAAAGGAAGGGACCGGTCTTGAGGAGCTCAGGGCGGCTCTAAACGAGAATCTAAAAGGAAGACTCAGAGAGATCCTCGAGAAGAGCACTGCGCTCAAGCTCAAGGATATAATATCCGGCTCGCTCTCGCAGATAGAGTTATATTGGAAGGTGCTTCTGATGCCTCCCGCCGTGCTCAAAGGAAGCCTCAAGGATATGGAGCTGATGCTCCTGGATATGAAGGAAAAGGCGCAGATAATCGTAAAGGAGCTCGAGGCGGATCGCGATATAATAATCCCGGGTCTTGCGGATACCCT
>JAAZLU010000144.1 GCA_012799165.1 Clostridiales bacterium | reverse complement strand
TGCTGGCCTTCGGACTTGGTGCCTGCGGAGCATCGCCCAAGGAGGCGGCAGATTCCTATGCCCCGGCTCCCGGTATGTCCAAAGGGGATTACGGCGAAGGCCCGAGGAGTCCGGATTATGTGAATAGTGCGGAAAGCGGCTTGTCGATGGAACTGGATTACAAGGACTCGCCATCGGAGCCCGGCGAAGCCCTCGGCGGGACGGTTACGGGAACGAACTATGGGAGCGAAGTTAAACTGATATTTCGCGCCTATGTGGAGCTTCAGACCCTGGATTTTAAACAGGCGGAGGCGGACCTCGACAAGTTGGTTCAGGACTTCGGCGGCTACTACGAGTCGGTGTATACCGACAACGGTAACTACTATTCGCGCTATTCCATGCCTTACGGTAAGTACACCGTGAGAGTGCCCGCGGAGAAATACGACGCATTCCTTTCCGCAGTGGGCAATACCTGCCATCTGGTGAGCATAAATAAAAGCACCGAGGATGTGGGGCTAATGTACTCCGACACGGAGGGAAGGCTCAAGACTTATCACACCAAGATGGACCGCCTGCACGAGCTTCTCGCAAAGGCCGAGGAGATGGACGATATAATAACGCTGGAGTACGCCATCTCCGATTGCCAGTACTGGATAGATTCTCTGAGTTCCGAGATTAAGCGCTACGACAGCCTAATAGGCTATTCTACGGTGACGGTGGATCTGAGCCAGGTCGAGAAGTTGCAGAGTCCGGTCAGCGACGAACCCGCCAAGGGCTTCTGGGAGCGCCTGTCGGACAGCTTCAGCGAGGGGGCCGAGGACTTCTTTGAGGGCTTTAAGGAATTCGCGCTGTGGGTCTCTTATAATTTCTTCGGGATTGTAGTCTTTATAGTAATAGTGGCAGCTGTAATCGTGCTGATTAAAAAGCGCAGGGCTAAGAGGGGCAAAGGTTCTCTGTTATCGCGCTTCAGAAAGCGCAAGGATGCGGCGGAGCTTAAAGCCGGCGAGGCGAAGCCCGAAGATTCCAAGGAGCGCAAGGACTCCTAGAGAGATGCAATAAATCTTTGAAAATAACATAAGCATATAGTAAGGGCCGGGGCTTTGGGGAAGCATCCGGTCTTTCCTATAGCGGTACAATATTTACAAAATATGGAAACTGTGGTATAATATTTTCCAATTATCCTATATATTATGCACTTTAAATCAATCATGATTTGTGAGCTTAAATAATGATTATAAGTTGACGGAGGAATGTAGCTTGCATTAGGCGAGGCTTGGCGGTCTCGGCACTTAGCGATTGGCAAGCCGTAGGCGCAGACAGAGCTTAGTACCGTTAGGGAACCGCCACGGAGCGGAAGCGACTCGCCGTTGCAAGCTACTTCCGGAGCTGAGTGTAAGCTACATCCCTCGCCGAGCGGTTAAGGAATACGGGCGACGCTTGGTTGTGGTATAACATTTTCTCCGGTTTGCCTAAATTATAGGCAGAAAATGTTGTATCATTTTTGTAAGCTTGGCTATGATATAATAATTCCAAACGGAGGTTCATATGAGCAAGGAGATTTTTGTAAATACATTGCAGGTCGGCGAGGAGATCGTCGGATTTTTCATGATAAAGCTCATCGGCGTAAAGACGGGTTCGAACAATAAACAATATCTCGATTTAATTCTCGGCGATTCTACGGGCGAGATTAGCGGTAAGAAATGGGATGTCAGCGATGATGAGGCCCTGCGCCTCGCAAACATTTTCGTGGGGGATCTGGTCAAGATTAAGGCGAAGGTAACCGAGTGGAACGGGACGAAGCAGCTTACCGTTACCCGCATCAGGGAGCTTCGCGCTGACGAGAAATTTCCGATGGCCGACTTCGTTAGCGCCGCACCAGAGGACTCCGAAGAAATGTACGATTATATATACGAAAAGGCCCTGAGCATCGGCGACGAGGGGCTCAGGAGTATGGCCCTTCTCTTTTTGGACAGCGAAAAGAAGAGGCTGCGCTATTATCCTGCGGCGATGAGGAACCATCATGCCCAATACGGTGGCCTGCTCTATCATATGAAGCGCATGCTCATGATGGGTGAAAAAGCCTGCGAGATTTATCCTGTTCTCGATAAAGATTGGATGATATGCGGGGTAATTTTACACGATATGGAGAAGCTGAACGAGATTCTATCCAACGAGTACGGCGTGAGTCCCGGCTATAGCGCTAAGGGCAAGCTCCTCGGCCATATAAGCCAAGGTGTTGTTAAGATTTCTCAGATGGCGGAGGAAGTGGGTCTCGACGAGGAGAGGACGATGATGCTCCAGCATATGATACTCTCGCACCATTACGAGCCCGAATACGGAAGCCCTGTAAAGCCTATGTTCCCGGAGGCCGAGATGCTCCACTATCTCGACATGATCGATGCGAAGCTTTTCGATTATGAGGAGGCGCTTGCGGGCGTCGAGCCGGGGAATTTCTCCGAGCCTGTATTTACCCTCGACAGACGCATGCTCTATAAACCGAGCTTTGCGGATGAATAAGCCATGATGGAAGAAAAACTTGGCCGCCTGGTCGATATAATATACTTCAACGATGCGAATTGTTATACGGTAGCCGTCTTCGAAACGGAGAGCGAGCAGTTCAGCGCTGTCGGCTATATGCCCGCCCCTGCGAAGGGCAAGCGCTATGAGCTTTCGGGGGAGTGGAGCGTCCACCCCAGATACGGCGAGCAGTTCGCTTTTTCCTCTTTTAAGGAAGTTGAACCGACGACTGAAGACGGCATTGCAGTCTTTCTTGCGAGCGGCGTCTTTAAGGGTGTCGGTCCGGTTACCGCCGAGTCCATAGTCAAAAAATTCGGTAGCGAAGCTCTTAATGTGATTCAAAACGAACCCGATAGACTGACAGAAGTTCCCGGTATCGGCAAGATGCGCGCTGCTTCGATCGCCGAGAGCTATGCGCAGCACCGGGAATTTGCTCAGACCGTCATAGCGCTCTCCGCATACGATATCTCTGCAGCTTCATGCACAAAGCTCTATAAAGCGTACGGGGCGGATGCGCCCGAAATAGTCAGGGAAAATCCTTATCGCCTCATCTCCGATATCTTCGGCATAGGATTTCGAAAGGCGGATAAAATAGCCGAAAAACTGGGCTTCGAAAAGGGAAATCCTCATCGCATAAAGAGCGGATTTCTCTATTACCTCGAAAGTCTGGCAGGCGAAGGAAACAGTTATGCTCCAAGGGACGAGTTCGTGGAGCATTGCGCGCAATTTTTGGATCTTACAAGGAATGATGTCGCGGAAGTAATAATAGATCTGG
>JAAZLU010000143.1 GCA_012799165.1 Clostridiales bacterium | reverse complement strand
GGCGGATATCGGAATATGTTGGATAAGTTGCACGAATAGCATCAAAAAAGCCGCAATGCGGCTTTTTTAATCGACTTTTACTAACATTAATAGCTACTTTATATACACTCTCGGCGGTCTGGCGAGTATGCGGGCTATAATCTCGTTCTTGTTCGTCCCCGCAAGCTTCGAGGCCTCTTCTATGCTCATAGTATTGCCGCTGCCATCTCCGTAGACTATGGCTGTATCCCCAACTTGCGCCTCGGGACAGCCGTTTAAATCTATCATCATCTGATCCATGCATATCACGCCGACGACCGGGCACTTTGTGCCGCGAATCGTAACATAACCCTTATCCCGCATATTCCTCGGATAGCCGTCCGCATATCCTATCGGAACGGCGCCCACGCGAGTGCCGTCCTTAGGAGCCTTCCAAAGAAAATCGTAGCCCACGCCCTCGCCTTCGGAGAGTGTGTGTATCTGCGAGATTCTCGTCTCGACACTCATGCAGGGGCGTACATCTATAAAGCCTCTGCGGTATCCCTTGAGCCCGTAGACGAGCGCCCCGGGTCTCACCATGTTCATGCGAAACCCCGGATAATTCACCAGGGCTATGCTGTCGGCTATGTGCTTGTAGCGGAAGCTGCATCCCTTTGCCTCAAGATACTCTATAATCGCTTCGAGCATCTCGAACTGAGCGATGTCCTCCTCCTCGGATGCCAGCGCAAGGTGCGAAAATATTCCTTCGACCAGAAGCCCTGGCAGCTGCGCCATCTTAAGCAGCTCCTCTCTATCGGAAGTTCCGAGCCTATGAAATCCTGTATCGACCTTGAGGTGAACCGTCAGCTTTTTGCCTTTGGAAAGCGCACAGTCCGAGAGAGCCTTTGCCTGATCGAAATTAACTACGGTCTGCGTAATACCTGCCTCGACCACATATTCGTTAAATCTATCCGGAGTGTAACCCAATATAAAGATCGGGTATTCGGGATATGCTTTCCTAAGCTCCAAGGCCTCCGTGAGCGTCGCCACCCCAAGATAGGCGGCGCCGTGCTCGATGAGTGTCGGCGCAATTCCCACGGCGCCCAAGCCGTAGCCGTTCGCCTTTATTACGGGCATAATTGCGACATTCGGACCGCAGAGCTCGGCTATCAGGTCCATGTTCCTTCCGAGTTCTTTTAAGTCTACTTTCACTATCGTGTCTCTTAGTGCTTCCATTACTATTCTCCGCCCAGCAGCTTAAAAGCCGCCATCGTCTCCATTAAAATGCCTGTCTTCATAGCCTCCTCGTCCGGGCTGAAAAATTCGTTGTGAAGCATCTGCGGATGAGCCTCCCTTCCCGTGGTAGTGCCGAGGTTCATATATACTCCGTCGCAGTACTGGGTAAAGAAGGCAAAATCGTCCGCTCCGAGGCTCGGAGCCGCCATGTACTCCACATTCTCCTCTCCGAAGAGCTCCTTTGCGAGGGACTCCATAACCTTCCCGAGCTCGATGTCGTTTTCGAGAGTGGGATAGCTATCGATCATCCTCACTGTGGCTTTAGCACCGTAGGCCGAAGCTATGCCTTCGGCAGTAGTCTTGACATGCTTTTTAATCTTTGCCATCGTGTCCATATCCAGAGCTCGAAGGGTTCCCGTCAGCTTAGCACTTCCGGCGATTACATTATCCTTTTGCCCCGAATTAAAGGTTCCGACCGTCACCACCCCGGGCTCCGTGGGGGCGAGATTTCTCGCCACGACAGCCTGGAGGGCCGTCACTATATTCGCCGCCGCAAGCAGGGCATCCACACCCTCCTCGGGATGAGCCCCGTGGCATGAAACCCCCTCGACATCTATGTAGAGGGAAGCCGTAGCAGCATTCATCTTGCCCGGACAGAACTGCATGCGCCCGCTCTTAACATCCGGTGCAACATGGAGCGCTATCACCGAATCTATCTCGGGATTTTCCATGCACCCGGCTTCTATCATATCCTTCGCGCCGCCCACAGTCTCTTCGGCAGGCTGGAAGAAGAGTTTTACGGCTCCTACAAAACTGTCGCGCATCTCATTCAGGATCATGCCCGTCCCGAGCAGCATAGCTGTATGAATATCATGTCCGCAGGCGTGCATAACACCGGGGTTTTTGCTCGAATACTCAAAGCCCGTCTGCTCTTGAATAGGAAGAGCGTCGAAGTCGGCGCGTATGCCCAGCCCCTTGTACTTTCCGGCGGGTCCTTCGCCTCTACCCTCTATCGTCGCAATCACAGCCCTTTGAGGGGTTGTTGTAAATGGAATGCCGAGTTTTTCCAGCTCCTCGCAGATTCGGGCGCTGGTGCGGTCCTCCGCCTCAGAGAGCTCCGGATACATATGAAGTTCTCGCCTGAAAGCTACTACCTTCGGAAATATCTCTTCAATTTTTTGTCTTATTATTTTTTCTCTCATAAGGAAAACCTCCCACAGGCTTAAGTGTAGCACAGGGGAGGTTTAATGTCATTTAATTTACGCTTATTGCAAGCGGCTTTCTAAAACAGTTTCTTTTCCTTCAGCATAGTTATAACCGGAGATTCGGGCTCCTTCTTCGCGCTCCCCGAAGAACCGGATCCGAGACCCTGCAGAAAGCGTCCCGCAAGCCCGAGCAAATTGTCGAGATCCAAGCCGTCCGATTTTGAGGATTTCGTCTGCTGCGGCATAAGGCTCCCCAGAAGAGCCGTAAGGGTATCGCTGTCCACGGCCGGCTTTTTGCTCTCGCCCGCCTTCGTCGCCTGGGGGGACTTCGCAGTCTTGCCTGTCTTGGCCTGAATTACGGCCTTTTCGGTCGCGGTCGTCGCCTTCTCTTCCTTCTCCTTCTGCGCCTCGCCGCTTATTACTTGGCCTATAGCCGTCAGCAGGGCCGGCGCTATTCTGGCCATGATGGTGCCTATCTGCTCGGATGTGAGCCCCGTGCTCTCGGCAATCTTAGCTTGCACATTCTCCGCATCTTCTTTGTTTCCGTAGACGTGATTGAGTATCTTAACTCCATCCTCCTCGTCAGCTTCCTTTATGAGCGCCACCACATCCTTGGCCGTAAGATTGGAGAGGTCGTGCTCATCGAGGGCCTTACCGAGGCTGGCTGCGCCCTCCTGCGTCGATGCGTTCTCGCGCATCTGTCCGAGCATAGAAGGAAGCATCACGAGCATAGCCGACGCAACCTCACTATCCGATGCGGACGTCTTGTTTCCCAGAGAACTTATCGAGTCCTCCGCGACGAGCCCGCTCGCCAGCAGGCTCATAAAATCGATTTGGTTCTTGTTGCTCATATCTTTCCTCCTTGATTTGAGCGCCGCTACTCGCCCTCTTCTCCGAATATGCTGTTGAGAAGCGCTTCGCTCTTGGGACTTGCTCCCTCCGCGCAAAAGTCGCAGGGATCCTTGCGATTATCCTCGAAGGCCTCCTCTATGGTGCCTTCAAATATCATCTCCGAGTTGCGCAGGGTGCTACAATCGGGGTCAAAATGGAATGACTTTGAATATTTCCCCCAGTAACAGACTCCCGTATACCCCGCCTGCTCAAGATGAGTTTGGTTGAGGTCGTCGATTGTGGTGGGATTGTAGTCTATGGAAGCTCCCATTGCGGCCACAAAGCAGACCGCGGCCACAATCGACACGATTTTCTTTACATTCGCCGGCATCTGCTTCGACTGCTTTAGAAGCACATATCCCAGCGGAAGGAAGGCTATTAGGCACATGATTACCCCGAACTGGTTCTTGAGGAACCTGCCCTTTGGCGGATCTATATCGTTGGCCTTCTTCCAGCTGAGCGCTGCGATTATGCAGAACACGAGGTCTGCGCCCAAGGCCGCCAGGCAGGGCCAGAGTACCACGTAGTTGTTGAAGAAATAGATTGCAACCACTTCCGCAGCTATCGCTAAAGCCCAAAATACGAAAGCCAGTATGCGCTTGGGCCTCGCGGCGGCCTTTCTGCCCTCCGCCGTGGAAGCTGCGTATTTCTTTTCCTTGCCACTTCCGTATTCCACTATCTTTCTGTCAGGTCTGGATTTTGACATGATTTCTCCTCCTCGAAGTTCTGCCTCGAACTTCTAAAATCCTATTTAAGTTGGGAAATATCGGGGCCCGCCGCCACCACTTCGGGCGAAGCCGTCTCGTATTTCTTAAAATTATTCACAAAACCCGTCGCGAGTTCCTTTACCTTCTGCAAGTATTCCGCCTTATCCTCCCAACTTTTTTCAGGGATGAGCAGTTCTGCGGGAACCCCCTCCACATGCAGGGGAATATCCACCCCGAAGACGGGATCCTTTACGAACTCTCCCTTCTCGAGAGCACCGCTGAGGGCTGCAGTAACCATCGCTCTGGTGTAGCGCAGTTTTATTCTC
>JAAZLU010000142.1 GCA_012799165.1 Clostridiales bacterium | reverse complement strand
GTTCGATAAGGGTATTCATTCTTTCCTAGGAAGGCAGGGAGGTTACTCTGTTTCGAGTAGAGGAGGGCGAGTCTTGCATACTTTCGGCCTCCTGCGTGCTGTCTCAGATAAGCTTTGAAACTCACATGGTTGCGACGGAAAAGACTCGGATTTTGACAGTCGGCGCCGGAGCCTACGAGAAATTGATGAATTCCAACCTCGCTTTACGTTGTTTTACTTACGAGTTGGCTGCGGAGAGGTTCTCCAGCGTAGTCTGGGTTATGGAGCAGATACTCTTCGCGCGCTTTGACCGCAGGCTTGCGGGGTTTCTCATTCGAGAGTTCGAAAAAAGCGGCAATCCCGAGATAAGGATGACTCAGGAGGAGATGGCCAGGGAAGTGAGCAGCGCCAGGGAAGTGGTTGCGCGCATGCTTAAGCAGTTCTCCTCCGATGGACTTATAGAGAGCAGGCGGGGTTCCGTGATTCTCAGGGACATCGAGGCGCTCCGGGAACTCGCCGGATGAGATTTTGCCCTCAAATGAGACCCGGTTACTGAAACATTATCCTTGGCCCTGTAGAATGCAGATGCTAAAGGAGGATTTACGCTGTGCAATACCTTATAACCTTTCTGGAAGGTTTAATTTCTTTTATATCACCGTGCATGCTGCCGATGCTGCCTATATTCCTGTCCTACTTCGCCGGAGGCGACGAAGAGGAGGGGAAGAAGAATATCGTCCCGAGGGCGGTGGCTTTTGTGCTGGGCTTTACGGCGATTTTTTCGTTGATAGGAGTTTTTGCGGGGAGCCTGGGCGCTTTCTTGACGGCGCACAAGACGGCGGTGAACATAGTGAGCGGCGCGATTGTTATAGTGCTCGGTCTTTCGCATCTCGGGATAATACCCATCAATCTTTTTAAAGGAGTACACAGGAGTGTGGAGGTTAAGGGCCTGTTTTCGGCTTTCCTCTTCGGAGTCGTATATTCGGCGAGCATCACCCCCTGCGTAGGCGCTTTCCTAGGTTCGGCGATAATGATGGCCTCGGCTTCGGGCAGCACTTTGCAGGGTTTGCTACTCTTGCTGGTTTATTCATTGGGACTGGGGATTCCGTTTATACTTTCCGCGCTGCTCTTGGAGAGATTAGGGGATACCTTCGAGTTTATTAAGAAGAATTACAATACGATCAACAAAGTGAGCGGCGCATTTTTGATAATCGTGGGCATCGCCATGATGCTCGGGCTCTTGGATAGGCTCGTCGCTCTTGTGTAGGAGAAAGATATGAACAAGAATACTAAATTGATAGTTACAATAATTGCTTTTGCGCTCGTGCTGCTTGTTGCTGTATTCGGCTATAAGGCATTGAGTAGAAATAATTCGCCGGCGGATGTCGCGAAAGACGATGTAAACTCAAAAGCCTCGGATCAGGCCGCTGAACCTGACGATAGCGAGGAGGAAAAGTTAGTTGCTCCCGACTTTATCGTCTACGATATTGACGGTAAAGAGGTTAAGCTGTCAGATCAGCGGGGAAAGCCTGTAGTGGTTAACTTCTGGGCCTCCTGGTGCGGACCTTGCAGGTCGGAGTTGGGCGACTTCGATGAAGCCGCCGCGGAATACGGGGACGATGTGGTCTTCATGATGGTGAACCTTACGGACGGTTCACGCGACACCGTGGAAGGTGTTAAGGATTTCGTGGAAAAGGAAGGCTACAGCTTTCCGCTGTACTTCGATACGGAATACAGCGCCTCCAAGGCTTACGGTGTCAGGTCCATTCCCAGCACGGTCTTCGTGGATGCCGAGGGAAATTTCGTGGCCGGATACACCGGAGCCATGTCTAAGAGTACGCTCGAGGAGTACATAGATGCCATGATAGGGAGTGGAAATTAATCCGAGTGATTGAGTTACAGATTGGCGTGTAAGTTTCAATTATAATTCAGATATATTGAATGACAGTAAACAAGGAGGATATAATATGTCAGCACTTACAATAACACTTGATAATTTTGAAGAAGAAGTAATGAACTCGGACAAGCCCGTGCTGCTCGATTTTTGGGCAGGCTGGTGCGGGCCATGCCGCATGCTCGGGCCCGTAATTTCGGAGCTGGCCGAGGAGCTCGACGGCAAGGTCAAAGTGGGCAAAATTAATGTCGACGAACAGCCTGAGCTTGCTTCGGAGTTCGGCGTGTCCGGCATACCCATGGTTCTGGTTATGAAGGATGGCAAGATAGTTAATAAGTCGGTGGGCTATCGCCCAAAGGCGGATCTTTTAGCGCTGCTTTAAAGGAGGAGATTGCAATGAAATATGTATGTGATGTATGCGGCTGGGTTTATGATGAGGAACTCGGCGATGAGGATCTGGGAATCGCTCCCGGAACGAAGTGGGAGGATCTTCCCGACACTTTTGAATGCCCCCTCTGCGGGGTGGGAAAGGAGTCCTTTTCCCTCGAATAAGCCGTGTCGGATTTAACAGGAGGTAATGCGAGCGTGAAATATGTATGCAAGGTATGCGGATACGTATACGACGAAGATAAGAGAGGAATACCCTTCGCTCAGCTTCCCGAAGATTGGAAGTGCCCACTGTGCAAAGCTCCGAAATCGGAGTTCGAGGCTCAGGGAGGAGAGGATAAACCTGCCGCAGAGCCCGCCGAGCGGGAACTCGGATCACTTTCCGAGGAGACTCAGGGTAAACTGTCTCTCGGACAGCTGGCGGCAATTTGTTCAAATCTGGCGCGAGGCTGCGAGAAGCAGTACAAGTTCGAGAAGGCAGAGCTTTTTACGAAGTTGGCGAATCAGTTTAGCGCTTCCGTAAAACCGTTTGAAGATGTGAGTCCGGAGCGCCTTGCGGCTGAACTCAGAGAAGATGCGGAAAATTATGCATCCTTGCGAGCGACGGCCGATGCGGATAAAGACAGAGGCGCAGCGAGGGTATGTGTCTGGGGCGAGAAGGTGACGAGGATGGCTTCATCTCTGCTGGAGCGCTATCTGGCGGAAGGCGAAGCGATGTTCGAAGGCGGAGAAGTTTGGCTGTGCACGGCCTGCGGATTTATATCCGTGGAGGGCACCGCGCCGCAGATTTGTCCGGTATGCAAGGTTCCCGCGTGGAAGTTTGAAAATATGGAAGGGAGGGAGACGGCATGAAGAAGGCCTACAGAAATCTGATGCTCTGCACCAAGGACTGCCTATGCCTCTATGTCTGCCCGACCGGAGCGACGGATACCGAGGACAGCATAATAGATTTGGAAAAGTGCATAGGATGCGGGGTCTGTGCGGAGAGCTGCCCGAGCAAGGCTATAAGCATGCTTCCCGAGGAGCTTCCTCCGCAGCAGCCTAAGACGGATGCCGTAAAAGCCGGCCTCGGCGGAATGGCGCAGAGGAAGGCGGACGAAGAAAAGCAGGCGCTGCAGCTTGCGCAGAACGCGGGCACGGATGGCCTCTACCGCCTGATGAACGCAATCGCAAAGTCGAGCAGGCTAGTGGCTGAGGATCTGATGCGGGAAGCCGGTTACATGCTCCCGCAGAGCGCAAATTCAAGGGAGCTTTTGAAGGAGATAGCGCAGATGTCCTCCGAGGAGGATATGCCTGCGGCGGCAGCAAAGAAGCTTCTGGAGAAAATTAAGTTTAATGAGTAGATAATCTCCTTAAGGGGTTTGGGATAAATAGAATAGATAAGGTAATAAATATAGAGGGTGCTCTCAGGGGGAGCGCCCTCTATATTTTTCATAGTTACTTTAAGTGGATTATTATAATAAGCCGGGAGCGGACGAGTTAGGAAATGCCTCGAAAGATTATGTTGTCGATCCAGGACTGCATGTCTCTTATTCGGATGGGTCGTCGTTCAGATTCAATCCATGCTTTTCGACCCATCTTTTATTTATGAAAGCATCTCTGTAAACGTATTAGTCAAATATATATTTTCTTGCTAAATTCTATTTTAGTAATAATATAATATTAGAGGGTGTGCGGATATGGTGAAGAACTGACGAAACTTGCTCATGATCTTGTCTTAGATTTTACGTCCCGGATGGTTTTATGGTTAAAGTGTGTTTAGTTGGAGCTCTCTGTGTTTAATAAATATAATAACTATGTGAACCTTATCATCGATCTTATCAAGGAGGGTAGATATGACTTATTCACCTAAACTTTCTTCAGCTTTTAACGACACTTACAACCGCAGCACTTTTATCTCACCTCAATCCGGCATGTGTTCATTTTGCACCGAAAACTGCGCAGGGACCTGTGAGATTGCGCTTGCCGCCATGCTCGGCGCGGCCGCTGTTTATCCGACAAATACGGGGGCAAATCAAGTAGCTTCGGAAAAAGATTATCCAATTGATTTTTCCCATTTCAACATCAACGGTCGCGTTTTCGGCGCAGCTGGTGTTCCTCTTGATTATGAACATGTGACAATTTATCATGTGAAGACGGAATGCAGCTATGGCCGCTTTAATTCGATTAAGATGACGATGCCGATTATTTTACCTGCCCTAATCAAGATGAACTGGCAAGATTATTTCGGCGGTGCGGCGATGGCCGGTGTAAGCGCCGTAATTGGCGAAGATGCTAGAACCAAGGATCCGGAGCTACGCATCGAAAATGGCAAAGTTGTACACTTTCCGGCTCTCGCCGGAATGCTCGATGCGTTTCGCCGTTATGACAGAGGATTTGGACAAATTGTTCTTCAGTGCAATATTGATGATGATAAACTCGGTGTGCCGGAATACGCAATTAAAAAGATGAAGGCACCGGCAATCGAATTCAAGTTCGGACAGGGAGCAAAGGGGACTCAGCCGGTCAATCGCATCAAAGATATCGATGCCGCCCTGAAAACGAAAGCTTCTGGCATTACGGTTTTTCCGGATCCGGAAGATCCGGCTATAGTGATGGCAGCCGAGGAGGGTGTGTGTCCGAATTTTTATAGCTATGGCAAGTTGCCGCTTTGGGATGAAACTTACTTGGTTCCTCGTATTAAAGAATTGAGGGAGCTCGGCGCCAAGAATATTTATCTGAAAATGGCCGGGTACGATCCGGAGGATTTGCGACATGTTTTGCGCATCGGAAGTCTGGCTGAAGTTGATATGATTACATTCGACGGCGCAGGCGGCGGCAGCGGTTACAGCCCTTGCAAAATGATGAATGAATGGGGACTGCCGACGATAGTTATGGAGGATGTTGTCTGTCGCGAAGCAGCTTTAATCAAAGAGCGCGGAGAGTGGCTGCCGGCGATTACTATCACAGGCGGATTCAGCTCGGAAGATCAGGTATTTAAGTCTCTGGCTTACGGTAACGGTTTAGTCGATGCCGTCGGTATCTCAAGGGCGGCTATGGCGGCTGCAATGAGCGGTAAGCAGATTGGCACGATGCTGCAAAAAGGCCAGGTGCCGAAGCATGTAGAGAAATACGGCGATTCAGTCGAGACCGTATTCTGGGATTTACCTGAATTGCGAGCGCTTTACGGCAAGGAAGCAGACAGCTTTTCGCCTGGTGCCATAGGAGTATTTTCTTATTTGAATAAGATCAATTTCGGCCTGAAGCACTTCGCTGCGTTGAATCGCAAATTTGATCTGGCCCTGCTCAATCAGAGAGATTTAATACCCCTGACGCGCGACGTAAAAGATCTCATAAACAACGCTTGGTTTTAATAAATCGATAATTACATGCCATATTAGAGCCGTACGGGAAAGCAAACCAGTACGGCTTTTCAATTTGCATAAAGAGATTAAACTGATATTATAAAACTGATTACTTTTAAGTGACTATATAATCAGTTTCGGAGGGTTCATTCGTGGGGCGAAAAGAAAAGTTGTATTTGAAAATATACCGACAGTTACGGGAGGATATTACGAGCGGACTTTATCCGAAGGGCAGTAAACTCTCTTCGAAGCGCAGCATGGCGGATGCCGAGGGAGTGAGCGTAATAACCGTCGAGCATGCTTATGGACTTCTCGCCGATGAAGGCTACATTGTTCCCCGGGAACGCAGCGGCTATTATGTCGTCTATGAGGAGAGCAGTTCATTTCCGGTGGGAGGCCCGCAGGAGCCAGAGCGATTTCGCCAGGGAAAGAGCGAATTTGAATCGGAGTTTCCCTTCGGTGTCTACGCGAGGACGGCGAGGCGGGTTTTGAGCACATACGGCGATGAGCTGCTTAAGCTGGCCCCGAATTACGGCTGCATGATACTCAGAAATGCCATATCCCTATATCTGGCCAGAAGCCGTCATATGTATGTCTCGCCGACTCATATCGTGATAGGCTCCGGCGCGGAATATCTCTACGGGCTGATAGTTCAGGTTCTCGGCAGGGATAGGGTCTACGGCATTGAAAATCCTTCTTACGAGAAAATTTCTCAGGTCTACGGCGCAAATCGTGTCAAGTGCGAG
>JAAZLU010000141.1 GCA_012799165.1 Clostridiales bacterium | reverse complement strand
GGCTTGGGCTATTCGCCCGAGAGGGTAATCCCCGGCAAGATACTCAGCGAGCTGACGAACAACAGCCGCATCGCAGGCGGCGTGGACGCAAAGAGCGCAGCTCGCATAGCTGAGCTCTACAAAAGTTTTGTAAAGGGAGAGATATACGAGACGGATGATCGCACCGCCGAGATGTGCAAGCTTTCGGAGAACACTTTTCGCGATGTGAATATAGCTTTCGCCAACGAACTCGCAAAAATTTGCGAGAAGCAGGGCATCGATGTCTGGAAGATGATAGAGCTCTGCAACAAGCACCCGAGGGTGAATATACATAATCCGGGCCCCGGAGTCGGGGGACACTGCATACCCGTCGATCCCTGGTTCATCGTCGAAAAGGAGCCGGAGATTTCGCGCATTATAAGGACGGCCCGCGAGATGAACGATTCCATGCCGATGTATGTCGCGGATAAGATCGACTCCATAATAGCGGCGGGCGGTTCAAAGGCAGCTGCGCGGGATGAGAAGATCTGCGTGCTAGGTGTCACCTACAAGCCCAACGCGGACGATATAAGGGAGAGTCCGGTGCTCGAACTTATTGCTCTGCTCAATGAGCGAGGCTACGATGTCGCCTACCAGGATCCCTTCGCCTGCGAGAGAGAAGATCTGGATGCCTTCGGCGATGTATCGCAGGCGGCAGCCGGAGCGGAGCTGATAGTGCTCGGGGTGGATCACGATGCCTACAGAGAATTGGATCTCGGGGTATTGGCAGATCTAAGCTCGGGAAGAAAGCTTTTGGATACGAGAAACTTTTTCAAGAGGAAGGATGCCGAGGCGGCGGGCTTCGAATTTTTCCTTCTGGGCGAAGATAGATGAGCTCCTTTGAGAACATAAAAATACTCGATATAAGGGTGGATAAGCTTACGAAGAAGCAGGCGCTTGCGGAGTTCGAGCGACTTTTGGATACGGAAGGATGCTCCCTTATAGTGACGCTCAATGCGGAGATGGTCGAGAAGGCATCAAGAGAGCCGCAGCTTGCGAAGATTATAAACACCGCGGATATGGTTATACCCGACGGAGTCGGTTTGCTCTATGCTTCTAAGATAAAGGGCGAGCCGATAGAGGAGAAGGTCGCGGGTGTCGAGTTTGCAGAGAGTGCCATAGAAGTTTGCGCCGGGAAGGGCCGCAAGGTCTTTTTGCTCGGCGGTAAGCCCGGGATTGCTCAAATCGCTGCGAAAAAGCTCTGCGAGAAATATCCCGGCCTTTTGATCGCCGGAACTCGGGACGGTTACTTTAAGCCTGAGGAAGAAGACGAAATTGTAAGGCGAATAAATGAGAGCGGCGCGGATTTTCTCTGCGTCGGCATGGGCTTTCCCAGGCAGGAGCTCTTTATAGATCGCCGGCGCGGACAGCTTGCGGCTAAAATCGCTGTCGGCGTGGGCGGAAGCTTGGATATTTGGTCGGGCACGCTCAAACGTGCGCCGCAATTCTTTTTAGATAACGGACTTGAATGGCTCTACCGGATGGTGCAGGAACCCTGGCGCTTCAAGCGCCTGCCGGCACTTTCGGCATTTCTTATTAAATCGGCTTTTAGGAGGTAAGCGTATGAAAAGCGATGAGCTGCGGCGTGTTGCCGCAACTATCAGGCAAGACATAATAAGGCAGGTCTACAATGCTGGCTCGGGTCACCCGGGCGGGAGCCTGTCTGCGGCGGATATAATGACAGCCCTGTATTTCGATGTGATGAATATAGATCCGGATAATCCCGGGAAGAAGGAGCGCGATAAATTCGTGCTCTCCAAGGGCCATGCGGCGCCGGTGCTCTACGCCTGCCTTGCGCGCAGGGGATTCTTTGCTCCGGAGGAGCTGGTGACTCTTCGAAAACTCGGTAGCAGGTTGCAGGGGCATCCCAGCATGACTGCGCTTTCCGGTGTCGAGATGTCCACGGGCTCGCTGGGACAGGGTTTTTCCGCTGCCGTGGGAATGGCTATCGCCGGAAAGCTCGACGAGGATCCCGGGAGGGTCTATGCGCTACTCGGAGACGGAGAGCTCAACGAGGGGCTCGTATGGGAAGCTGCAATGGCGGCAGCTCACTATAAGCTCGATAATCTCTGCGCCGTAGTCGATCACAACGGG
Organism: Clostridiales bacterium; assembly: GCA_012799165.1. Lineage (GTDB taxonomy): Bacteria > Bacillota > Clostridia > Peptostreptococcales > Anaerovoracaceae > RUG11894. The sequence goes on along the minus strand of JAAZLU010000141.1, from coordinate 11,419 downwards.
CTTCAGATAGACGGACGCAACGAAGACGTTATGAACGTAATGCCTATTGCGGAAAAGTTCGCTGTCTTCGGCTGGAACGTGCTCGAGATAGATGGGCACGATATGGATCAGATTTTGGACGCCTTTGAGCTCGCGGCCCAATGCAAAGGCATGCCGAGTGTGATAGTCGCTGAGACTGTCAAGGGCAAAGGGGTGTCGTTTATGGAGAATATCGCGGGCTGGCACGGCAAGGCTCCAAACGAGGAGCAGGCGCGCAGCGCGATGAAGGAACTTGGGGGTGAACTCTAATGGCTGCTATCGCGACGAGGGAGAGCTATGGAAATGTTTTGTTGGAGCTTGGAGCAGAGAACGAAAATATAGTGGTGCTGGATGCGGATCTTTCGGGTTCCACCAAGACGGCGGGTTTTGCCAAGAAATTTCCCGAGAGATTTTTCAATGCCGGAATCGCTGAGTGCAATATGATGGGTATGGCGGCGGGCCTTGCAATTTCGGGCAAGACAGTATTTGCGAGCACTTTCGCTATGTTTGCAGCGGGCAGGGCATACGAAATAATAAGAAACTCCATTGCCTATACGGAAGCGAATGTAAAAATTTGTGCGACCCATGCCGGCCTCACCGTCGGAGAGGACGGCGCGAGCCATCAGTGCATAGAGGATATCGCCTTGATGAGTGCAATACCCGGCATGCTCGTAATAAACCCCTCCGACGATGTGAGCGCAAGAGCTCTAATAAGGGCCGCTGCGGAATATAAAGCTCCGGCATACATAAGACTCGGAAGGTCGGCGGTGCCCGTGCTCTACGAGGAGGGCAGAGAATTTACCATAGGGAAGGCCGAGAGACTTCATGAGGGTAAGGATTGCTGCATAATAGCTACCGGCATTATGGTATCCGAAGCACTCAAAGCCGCAGAAACTTTGTCCGGCGAAGGAATCGAATGCAGGGTCGTAGACATGCATACGATTAAGCCTCTGGACGAGGAGGAAGTGCTCGCGGCCGCAAAGGAGATCGGCAAGATAGTTACGGCGGAGGAGCATAGTGTAGTCGGCGGACTCGGTTCTGCGGTCGCATCCTTTACTGCCGGGAATTGCCCTTGCCGCGTCGAAGTGGTCGGAGTTCGGGATGTCTTCGGTCAGTCTGGCTCGCCGGGTGAGCTGATGGAGCACTACGGGCTGAGCGCGCAGCATATAGCGCAGGCTGTTCGGAGAATTTAGAATGGATGAATATATAATGCCGCTCTACACGGCGGAAGACGAGATGAATTTCAAGGAGTACAAATCCATGTGCTTCGCCCTGACGATGCGCACGCGCTTTATAGTTTCAATTGTAATAAGTGTTATGTTCGTGCTGGTCGGCATCGGCTATTTGGCGATTAAAAAGGAGCTTGCTGGCGCAATTATATTTTTTGGTGCCGCGATTCTTTATCCCCTGCTCGTCTGGTACATCTATAACTCAACTGTAAAGAAGACTTATAATTCCACGAAGATTGCGCACGATAGGAGAATATTCTACAGTTTCTTCGAGGACCAAATGATGGTGCAGACCGAGCTCGGCCAGAATCTGGTGAGGTATTCAGATCTCTACAAGATTAAAGAGACAGACGATCATTTTTATTTGTTGGTAGGGAGAAATCAGGGATACTCACTGAAGAAAGCAAACTGCAAAGAGGGACTCGCGGAGTTCATCAGGAAAACAAAATAGTCGCATTAGCTGCGCTCGCCCGGAGTATTTGACAGAAAATAACAAATAATGTAAGATTCAGGCAAGCGTGCGGAGCGAGAATATATGCGATTAAAGGTTAATAGGGGAGCCCCCGTTAAGGCGAGCCCCGTCCGGAAGAAGATTGCCGTATGCAGCGCAGTCAGCGGGAGCGGAGTGAGCTTTACGAGCATGCTGCTTGCAAGGGCGCTGTCGGCCGAGGGCACGGTGACTCTGGTCGAGCTTGGAAAGCCGTATTTCTACGATGCCTTCGGCTTCGCCTCCAAGTTTACAATCACCGGCTTTTGCGACTATTTTGCCGCAACTGAAAAGAAACGCAGGCTTCCGGAGATCGCAAATCTATGGAGCGGCATCAACTGGGCCCTGAGAAAGAGCTTGCCCGGCGAGCCTGCGAAGGAACTTTCGCCCTCGACTCTGTTCAGGTTGATAAATTCGCTGCCCGGAAACTACCTCGTGCTCGATTGTTCGGGGCTTGAGGGCGATTCGCTATTAGAATTGCTGGCGGAGGCCGACGATATAATCATCGTTGTGGATCCTCTGCCCGGGAAGCTGCTGCCCGGCACGCAAAATCTTCAGAGGCTAAGACTTAAGTTTCCGGATGCGAGGATAGTCGTCAATAAGATGAACCCGGGGGTTCATAGAGCGGAATTTGAGAAATATCTCGGAAGCTCGGACTATATATGCCTTCCCGCGCTGGATGCGAAGACGATTTACAAGGCGGAATACAGTTGCATTTTGCCCTGCGATTTGCCCGGGGGATCAAAGCTTGCTGCGGCCTTGGAAAAGCGATTTTGACGGCGCGCTGCGTTCGGGTATAATAAGGAAATTAAATTGAGGCAATAAGAAAGGGTACAGGCATTAATGGAAAGCAAAATAAAAAAGATTAATAAAGTCCTGATTGCAAATCGCAACGAGATAGCGATTCGGATTATCAGAGCCTGCAAAGAACTGAATATAAGGACTGTGGCTGTGTACAGCAAGGAGGACAACAAATCTCTGTTCAGAACCAAGGCTGACGAGTCTTATGAAATCGGTGCCAACTTAAAGCCTGTCGATGTCTATCTTGCGATGGATGAAATAATCTCCCTTGCGCTCAGTAAGGGCGTGGATGCCATACATCCGGGCTACGGATTTTTGGCGGAGAATGCGCAGTTCGCAAGAAAATGTGAGGAAAACGGAATCATATTTATAGGTCCGAAATTCGAGATTATAGAAAAACTCGGCGACAAAATCAGCTCGAAGATAATAGCAAAAAGGGTAGCCGTGCCGACTATACCGGGTGTGGAGAGGGGTATTTTAAATACGGAAGAGGCCTTGGCTTTTGCGGAAGATGTCGGATATCCCGTAATGCTGAAAGCTTCAGCTGGCGGCGGCGGCCGAGGCATGAGGGTTGTCAGAAACAAAGATGAAATGATTACTTCTTTCCGAGAGGCAAAATCCGAAGCGGGTAAGGCCTTCGGCATAGAAGATATTTTTATAGAAAAATATCTGCAAAGCCCCAAGCATATAGAGGTGCAGATACTTGGAGACAATTACGGAAATATAGTGCATCTCTTCGAAAGGGACTGCTCGATTCAAAGGCGTCATCAAAAGATTATCGAATTTACTCCGGCTATTACAATTTCACAGGAGAAGAGAGAACAGATCTGTGCCGATGCCATAAAAATCGCAAGGGAAGTGGCTTATCAGAATGCGGGGACTGTGGAGTTTTTAGTCGAAGGAGATAAGCACTATTTCATAGAGGTAAATCCGCGCATACAGGTGGAGCATACCGTCACGGAGGAGACCACGGGTATAGATATAGTTCAAAGCCAGATACTGATAGCCCAGGGTTACGAGCTCGCTAGCGAGGAGATAGGAATAAAATCACAGGATGATATTAGGCAGAGGGGTTATGCCATCCAGTGCAGGGTCACCACGGAAGATCCCCTCAACGATTTTATGCCGGATACAGGTAAAATAGATGTATACCGTACAGGTTCGGGTTATGGAATCAGGCTCGATGGAGGCAACGGTTTTACGGGAGCGGAAATTACACCGTATTACGATTCACTGCTCGTCAAGGTAACCGCGCATTCTCTAAGATTTAAAGATGCCATAAGCAAGGCGACAAGAGCGCTGAGGGAAATAAAAATATCGGGAGTCAAAACAAATATACCGTTTTTGATAAATGTGCTCAATCATCCTGAATTTCAGGAAGGAAGCTGCACCACCAACTTTATCATGGACAATCCTGAACTCTTTGAGTTGGAAGGAAGAAGAGACAGGGAGCTGAAAATCCTGAACTATATCGGAAACATTGTGGTAAACAAGACCCGCGGCGAAAAGCCTTATTTCGATACTGTAAATGTTAAAGAAAGGATGCTTCCGGAGGGTCTGAGGGGCACAAGAAATATTTTGGAAGAAAGAGGCGTCGACGGGTTGGTGGATTGGATTAATGGGCAGAAGAAGCTTCTCCTGACCGATACCACCATGAGGGATGCGCACCAATCTCTCGTTGCTACGAGGATGCGGACCAGAGATATGGAGAAAATCGCGACTGAGACAGCCGTAAGAGCGAAGGATTTATTCTCGCTCGAGATGTGGGGCGGCGCTACTTTCGATGTGGCTTACAGATATCTGTATGAATCACCCTGGGAAAGATTGAGATCCTTAAGAGAGAAAATTCCGAACATATTGTTCCAGATGCTATTCAGAGGTTCTAATGCCGTCGGCTACAAGAATTACCCCGACAATGTCATCAAGGAGTTTATCAGAGAAGCTGCGGATGGCGGGATAGATGTATTCAGAATTTTCGATTCATTAAACTGGCTCGAGGCGATGAGACCGTCCATAGATGCCGTAATCGAGCAGGGAAAAGTTGCTGAGGCCGCTATATGCTACACGGGCGATATCCTGGATGTATATCGCGACAAATATTCACTCAAATATTATGTCGATCTTGCGAAGGAAGTGGAAAAAACGGGTGCGCATATACTTGCCATCAAGGATATGTCATCGCTTCTTAAGCCTTTTGCCGCATATAAGCTGATTAAGACGCTTAAAGAAGAAGTGTCTATGCCCATACATTTACATACCCATGACAGCACAGGCAATGGCGTCGCCACTGTCCTGATGGCGGTTGAGGCAGGAGTGGACATAGCCGATACGGCATTCAATTCGATGTCGGGACTCACATCGCAGCCCGCGCTTAATTCGGTGGTGGCCGCACTCAAAAATACCGAGCGCGATACCCTTATTTCTGAAGACGATATTGAAGTTATTTCGAGGTACTGGGAGCAGATTCGTCCTTTATATAAAGAATTCGAATCCGATTTGAAATCTGGTTCCACTGAAATATATAAGTACGAAATTCCGGGCGGGCAGTATTCCAATCTCAAACCTCAGGTCGAGAGCTTCGGTCTCGGAGATAAATTCATGGAAGTCAAGGAAATGTATAAGAAGGTCAACTCCATGCTGGGCGATATAGTCAAGGTTACCCCTTCGTCCAAGCTTGTCGGAGACATGGCAATTTTCATGGTGCAAAACAACCTGACTCCCGAAAATATACTCGAAAAAGGAAAGAATCTAACCTACCCGGATTCCGCAATTACCTATTTTAAGGGGATGATGGGTCAGCCCTCCGGAGGATTTCCGGAAGATCTGCAAAGAATTGTTCTCAAGGGCGAAGATCCCATCACGGAAAGGCCGGGCAAATTGCTTCCTGATGAAGATTTCGGAAAAATAAGGGAGCTTTTGGAAAGAGAATACGATGAGACTCCTACTCAAAGAGATGTATTAAGCTACAGCCTGTATCCTAAAGTCTATATGGACTACATAGATACTGTGGAAAAATATTCAGATCTTTCCGATATACCTTCGGATGTGTTTTTCTACGGACTGCGAGAAGGCGAGACTGCCGAGGTTTCGATAGAGGACGGTAAGACCCTCATAATTACATTGCTCAACATAGGCAAGCACGACGAACACGGCGAAGTGAGATTGTCATTTGAGGTAAATGGCAACAGGCGGGATGTGAAAGTGTTCGACGAGAATTACTTTAAGCCGGGTACGGTGATAGACAAGGTGAAGCTAGCGGATAAGGACAATCCTGACGAAATAGGCGCATCCATCAACGGAAAGATAGAAAAAATTTTCGTAAAGGAAGGCGATGAAGTCAGAGAAGGCGATGTTCTGATAGTCGTGGAAGCCATGAAAATGGAAAGCAGCGTCGTTTCGCACAGAGCCGGCACGATTGAACGCGTTTCGGTGGAAGAGGGTGAGAGTGTGGAAACAGGACAGTTATTGATAATCTTTAAGTAGCATTAAAATAAAGCTTATACACTGCGAAAAGGTGGATTCGAGCATGAAGGCCGGGAAATTGCTTTTGCTTGTCTGCGATTGAATATATGGTATAATTAACTATTCCAAGTATCGAATACAAGGGGTAAGAGTTGGTCAAATTCGACAATGTAACTAAAAAATACGAGACGAATCATGCTTTGGACAAAGCGACTATACATATAGCCAAGGGGGAATTCGTCTTTCTTGTGGGCCCGTCCGGCGCCGGAAAATCGACATTCATAAAATTAATCATCAAGGAATTGGATCCCGACAGCGGGCGCATCTATGTAAACGATAAGGAGATTACGCGCCTTTCAAACAGGGAGATTCCCATACTTCGCCGCGGCATAGGTATGGTCTTTCAGGATTTCCGACTTCTACCCAACAAGACGGTCTTCGAGAACGTCGCCTTTTCCATGGAAGTTGTTCATTATACGCAGCGCACCATCAGAAGACAGGTGCCGCAGGTTTTGGACCTGATGGGTATAGGCGACAAGCGAGACAAATTCCCGAGCGAACTTTCGGCGGGAGAACAGCAGCGCGTGGCAATCGCCCGCGCCATAATCAATAACCCCCAACTTCTGATAGCGGATGAGCCCACCGGAAACCTCGACGTGGACACCGCCTGGGAAATAATGAAGCTTATAGATCAGATTAACCGCCGCGGAACAACTGTCGTGATGGTCACTCATGCCCGCGACATCGTGGATCGCATGGGCAAGCGTGTCGTCACCTTGGACAGCGGTAAAATAATAAGCGACTCGAACGGAGGCAGGAGAGATGTTTAAGGGTCTTTCTTATGCGCTCAAACAGGCCTTTGTGCAGCTTTTCAGAAATAAGGGTATGACGGTGGCTTCACTGTTTTCCATTACGGCTATGCTCCTAATACTGGGACTGTTTTTCTTTCTGACTGTAAACGTCAACTTCATCACCGAAAAGATAAAGGACGAATTTAATACCATAGAGGTCTATCTCCTCGACGAGACGACGGAAGCTCAGGCGCAGGTTATGGCAACGAGCCTCAAGGCTATGGATGAGGTCGCGGGAGTGGAATATATAACCAAGGATATGGCTATGGAGGAATTCAAGGCGCGCCTCGGCGACAGGGATTATTCCTTCGAGGGGCTCACGACTAACCCTCTGCCCAATTCGCTGAGAGTCACCCTCACGAGCCTTGAGGGCGGTGAGCTCACCGCGGAGGTTTGCAGAAACATGCTCGGTGTGGAAGATGTGCGCTATTATCAGACCGAAATCAACAAGGTGCTTAAAATATCGAATTATTTTCAGAGGGGAGCACTGGTAATAATAGGATTTCTCATAATAATTTCCGTCATGGTAGTATCCAACACGGTTAAACTTACCGTCATGGCGCGGCAGAGGGAGATAATGATAATGAAATTCGTTGGCGCGACAAACTGGTTTATCAGAGGACCCATGCTTCTTGAAGGAATGCTTATAGGTTTAATTTCGGCCGGGGTTGCCCTCGGATGTATGGGGACGATCTATGTGCGCATAGTGGAAGCTTTTAACAATCAAGCGATAGCGCTACTTTCTTCAAAGCTCGTAGAGCCCGAATTCATGATCACCAACCTCGCGTGGATATTCGCTGCGCTCGGCATAAGCATAGGCGCGTTCGGAAGTATAATTTCCATGAGGAGATTTCTTAAGGCATAGATTATGAGGGACGACAGAAAAAAAATTATAGCCCTTCTCTCTGCGCTGGCTATAATTGCAGCCTCGATTTTAGTGTTCCCGATTCCGGGTTTTGCAGGCAACACTCTCGACGAGGCCAAGGAAGAACTTGAGGAAGTGACCGCCCTTCAGAAGGAAGTCAAGAATAAGATTAAGGAAGGTAAGCTCAAGGTAAATGAGCTGAGCGGCAAGATAAACAGCCTCGAAAAGCAGATATACGCCGCCGAGAGTCAGATAAACGCACTCCAGAAGGAAATCAATATCACGAAGGCGCAGATAACCTCCGCCCTAGCGAAGCTCGATTCCCTGCAGGAGGATATAGATAACCAGAACAAAGACCTAAATGCAAGGCTCCGCAGCATGTACAAGAGTGGAGACGTAGGGATGCTGGCGGTGCTTCTTGGCTCGAGCAGCATGTCGGAATTCATGACCAATATGGATGCGATAGAGCGCATCTATAACGCGGATTTGGAACTCTTGGGAATTATCCAAGAAAAATACGATGTAATGGATGCGGAGAAGGTCGAGCTTCAGGCTTTAAAGGATAGATTGCTCGCTCAGCAGGAAGAGGAGAAAGTGAGGAAGGCCTCCTTGGAGACGAATATGTCCACGGTCTCCACCCTCAAATCGCAGGTTGAGAAGGACAATAAGGCCCTGGAGGCACAGGAGGATCAACTCGAAAAGGATGCTCAGGCGCTGACTGCAAAGATTATACTCCTGCAGAGCAGCAGGGAATACGTCGGAGGATCGATGTGCTGGCCCTCGGCCGTAAGCACGAGGATAAGCTCCTACTTCGGCATGAGGGTTCATCCGATACTCAAGGTCAAAAAGTTCCACGGAGGGATAGATATACCGGCCAGCGGCGGCAGCGATATTCTCGCGGCGAATGCGGGAACCGTCATAGCTGCGGGTTGGCACAGTTCTTATGGCTACATGGTGATGCTGGATCACGGGGGAGGAATAGTCACCCTTTACGGTCATGCCAGAAAGCTGCTAGTCAAGAAGGACGACATCGTAGCCAGGGGTCAAACCATAGCTCTCGTCGGAACCACCGGTGTATCCACCGGAAATCATATTCACTTCGAGGTAAGGGAGAACGGAAAGCGAGTGGATCCGCTGGGTGGTTATGTTTCGCCGGATGTAAGATATTAATATGCCGCGATGGATATACGAAAAAAGTGAGCTGGGCTGCGGTGAAAATCCGCAGGGCATACCCGTTTCGATATTGAATATGCTGAGGCGCAGAGCTGTAGTGAGCGCGGAGCAGATCGAGGATTTTCTTTCGCCTGCTCCCCGGGCGACTTACGACCCTGCGCTTCTTCCCGATTTGCAAGAGGCCGCCGTCGAAATTGTGGATACGGCGGATGCCGGGGGGCTCATATGCGTGTACGGAGACTACGATGCAGACGGGGTTACATCGTCGGCGATGATGTACTCCGTCCTTAAAAAGTTGAGCCCCAATGTTCGCTTTTACTTGCCTTCGAGGTTCGAGGACGGCTATGGTTTGAATATGGAGTCCGTCGAGGATATGGCATCGGAAGGCACCCGCTTGCTGATAACGGTCGACTGCGGGAGTACTAACCTCGCGGAAGTGAGGCGGGCCCGCGAGCTCGGTATTAAAGTTATAGTAACTGATCATCACGAGCCCGGGGAGGAAGGCATGTCGGATTGCCTCTTCATTAACCCCAAGAGGAAGGACAGTAACTATCCGTTCAAAGAGCTTTCGGGCTGCGGAACGGCTTTCAAATTACTCCAGGGCATACAGAGGTTGCTCGCGGAAAGAGGCGACGAACGTTTTACGAAGCAGGATTTAAACGATCAGTTGGATTTGGTTGCAATATCTACGGTTGCGGATGTGGTGCCGCTGCTGGACGAAAACAGGACCCTTGTAAAGTACGGATTGCATGTCCTCAACTCGCTCAGACGCCCGGGTCTTAAGATACTCGCGGATATGCTAGGTCTGGTGGGCGGAAGGATAAGCTCCGAGGATATAGCGTACAATATAGCTCCGCATATCAATTCGCTCGGTCGAATGAGCAGGGCGGATTCGGCGGTGGAGCTGCTTGCGGGCGAGGGGAGCGATGAGGAGCTTCGCGAAAAAGCCTCGGAGATGATCGAGACCAATCGCCAGAGGCGAAGGACTCAGGACGAGACGGCGGAGATATGTCTGGAGCTCGCAAAGAGCGAACATTACGGCGACCTGTTTCCGATAATCAAGGCACCGGAGGCACACGAGGGAGTGGCCGGAATAGTCGCGGGGAAGCTTAAGGAATCTTTATACAGGCCGGTCTGCATAGTCACCGAGTCCGCGGAGGGGCTGCTCAAAGGCACGAGTAGAAGTATACCCGAGTTGAACATTCACGATATGCTCTCTTCCTGCAGCGATCTCTTTGTCCGTTTCGGAGGGCATTCAGGAGCTTGCGGATTTTCGATGGATCCCGCCAATCTCGAGGAACTGCGGGAGAGAAGCGAAGCTTTTATGAGAAGAGAGCTCGAGGCCAGGCCCGAGCTGCTACAGGAAATAATATATATAGAGGATGTCCTGCAGGCGGGGGATATAAGCGAAGATTTCGTGGGATGGCTCAAAAAACTCGAGCCCTACGGAAAGGATAACGAGAGGCCGATCTTTGCCATCGAGAATGTGCATCCCGGCGGGATATACCGCATGGGTAGCGAGGGACAGCATCTGCGCTTTATAATAACGAAGCAGGACAGGCGGCTTCAATGTGTGCTTTTTTCGAGGGCGGAGCAGTTTTTGGATCTGATGCTTTCGGATCTTCCGCTGGACCTTGCGGGGGAGCTCGGAATCGACGAATACAACGGTAAGCGCAATTTGCAATTCACCGTGAGAGATATTAAGAGGAGCGAATTAAATGATTAGAATCAAGAAGGGTGTGTTCGCTGTCGTACTGATAATAGCAGTGTTGTGCGGCGCAGCGGGAGTGTATTTCGTGGAGGATCTGGGTTTCAGTACGCCCGCCGGTAGCGGTAAAATGCTCAGCGAGAAGGAATACGCTCAGTACGAGGATTACCTAAAAACCTACAAAAAAGCCGAAGAGCTCAAGAAATATGTACTGGAGAACTACTACATCGAACTCGACGAGGAAGATGTCAATACCGGAATGTATAGGGGTATCTTCGATGCCACTGGCGATATTTACTCCTACTATATGACCCCCGAGGAGTACGAACAATTTATGATTTCCATGACCGGTGAATATTCTGGCATAGGGGCCACTCTGGCCGCGGGAGATTCGGGATATGTCGAGGTCGTAAGCCCCACCAAGGGATCGCCTGCGGAGGCCGCGGGCATAAGAACAGGCGATTTGATACTCGCCGTGGACGGCGTTGAATATACGGGTGCGGAACTCGATAAATGTGCTGCGGCAATCAGGGGCGACGCGGGTACCGATGTGACTCTCACCATGCGCAGGGGCAATGAGACCTACGATCTGACCATAACCAGAGCCTGGATTATAAGCAAAACCGTGGAGTACGAGATGCTCGAGCCCGGCATGGGATACATAAGTCTCTCGTCCTTCGAGAATCATTCGGCATCGGATTTCGAAAAAGCTCTGCGCGCCTTGGAAAAGCAGGGTGCCAGCAGCTTCGTTCTCGATCTTAGAAACAATCCCGGAGGCTTCGTGGATGTGTCCGTGGAGATAGCCGATATGCTCATGAACAAGGG
>JAAZLU010000140.1 GCA_012799165.1 Clostridiales bacterium | reverse complement strand
TCTGAAGGGAGAAATGATGGATAGTTCAGACAAAAGATTCGCGGTTCTGATAGACGCGGACAATGTATCGGATAAATATATAAAGATAATCCTCGACGAGCTCGCCGACGAAGGTCAAGTTACATACAAGAGGATTTACGGAGATTGGACCAAGACTACGCTCGGTCCTTGGAAGAAGGTTTTGCTCGATTATTCGCTTATGCCCATTCAGCAGTACAGCTACACCAGCGGCAAGAACGCGACGGACTCCGCCATGATAATAGATGCCATGGACATACTCTACACGGGCAATGTAGACGGCTTCTGCCTCGTAACAAGCGACAGCGATTTCACCAGACTCGCAAGCAGACTCAGAGAATCCGGCATGATGGTCGTCGGTATGGGCGAGCAGAAGACACCGAAGGCTTTCACCTCCGCCTGCAATAAATTTAAGTATCTCGACATTCTTGCAAAAAACGAAGAGAGCAGCAAGGAGGAAGCCAGGAAACCCGCAGCAAGAAGCGGCAGATCTACAAGAAGCACGAGAACAACCAGGCCGGCTGTGGAAAAACCGAAGCCGGATCCGAAGGAGGAGATTGCCGAGGAGGAGGAGACTATCACCCCTCTGAAGGCCATCACCCAGACTCTGATAAACATACTGAGGGAGGACTCGGACGAGGATGGATGGGTATCTACCTCGGACCTTGGGAACAAGCTGCTTAAGCGCTATTCGGATTTCGACGTCAGGAACTACGGATTCTCGAAGCTTACGCCCTTCCTAAAGTCGCTTAAGGGCTTTGAAATGAAGTCCGTTCGCACGGCAAATTCTCAGGTAAAACAAGTCTATCTGAGAGAAGAACAACAAAATAAGGACTGATGACTAAAGCCGAACGGGAAATATATTTAAGAGAACGCCTCGAATCGATGCTCACGCACGAACGCAAACTGCGGGAGTCGGGGCGTTTATATATAGCGGGAGTAGACGAAGTGGGAAGAGGGCCGATAGCGGGGCCCGTGTGCGCCGCCGCGCTTATACTTCCCTCTGATTTTTCTCTGCTCGGCGTGGACGATTCCAAGAAACTTTCGCCCAAGAAACGCGAAGAATTGGCCGAAGCGATTAAAAAAGAAGCGCTCTGCTACGCCTTCGGATGGGTCAAAAGCGAGGTTATAGACAATATCAATATTCTTCAGGCCACGAAGCTCGCGATGAGCCGCGCAGTAGCAGGACTTGCGATACGGCCCGATCATGTGCTGATAGACGGAAACTTCACGGTCAAGGCGATAGATATTCCTCAGACGGCGATACCCGGCGGAGATGCAAAGTCGGTATCCATAGCCGCAGCCTCGATACTGGCGAAGGTCGCAAGGGACAGATACATGGTTTCGATGTCCGAAATCTTCCCGGGCTATTCGTTTGAGAATAATAAGGGTTACGGCACTAAAGCTCACTATGAAGGAATCGAAAAGCTGGGGACTACGCCGATTCACAGACAATCGTTCCTAAAGGAAAAATGATGCGCAAATCGATACTTTGCTTCAACAAAGGCTTGATTTATATGGGAGGAACAAGATGATTAAACCGAAAAAACTTTATCCCGGAGACACCATAGGGCTGATTTCACCGGCGAGCCCGACAGTCGACAGGCTCGATGTACCCCGCTCCAAGGAATTCCTTGAAAAGATGGGCTACAAGGTAGTACTCGGAAAACATGTGGACGCCCTGAGGGGACACTACGCCGCGGCCCTCGAGGATGCGAAAGCTGAAGACTTCAACGAGATGTTCGCAAACGACGAGATCGATATGATACTCTGCGTAAGAGGAGGTTCCAGCACTCAGCAATTCGTACAGAGAATTGACTTCGACAATGTCAAAAATAACCCAAAAATTTTCTCGGGTTTTTCAGACATAACGACCCTTCACCTCGCAATCGCTAAACATGCGGGCCTCGTCACCTTTCACGGGCCCAACCTGATGACCCTGCGCCCGGGAATGAGCGATTATACTAAGGACCATTTCTTCAGGGCCATAACAAGCACGGAGGAGCGCAGAGAAATAAAGATCGCCGACGAAGATAAATATGTGATGACCATACACGGAGGAGCGACGGAAGCACCGGTGCTCGGAGGCAATCTCTGCCTTATAGCTGGTAGCTGCGGAACCATGTACCAGCCGGACTTTACGGGAAAGATTTTATTCTTTGAAGAGACCAACGAGCAACCCTATGCCGTGGACCGCTATCTCGCTCAGATGAGAAACTGCGGGATGCTCGACGGGATAAAAGGAGTGCTAATCGGCGAATTCAGCGGCTGCGGTCCGGGTTCCGCCTACAGCACCACCATCATAGATACCTTCGAACACTACTTTGCGGATCTCGGAGTGCCCTGCCTATACGGCTTGCCACTCGGTCATACCAAGGATATGGCGACGCTACCCCAGAACTGCATGGTAAGACTCGACGCGGACGCAAAGACACTCGAAGTTTTAGAGAGCGGAGTTACGGACTAAAAATCTCCTGACGCATAATGAATCAGGACACTGAACATAAAATCGAGCCCCTTGCGGGGCTCGATTTATTAACATACATCGTATTATCAGCAGACAAGTTCCACGAATCTTTCGAATACGAGGCCACCTTCCTGCGCAGCCTTCTCGATTTCCTTCCGAAACTCGGGCTCCGCCATCCATGCAAGACCGCAGGATTCGCTCAGCGCCCTAGGCGTAGGGATGAGCCTTCCGGGCACTTCCCTCGCCTGGCAATACCTCTCAAAGGCGAGCGCATCCGTGCCGCCCTTGAAAGTAACTATCAATTTAAGGCTCTTGCCGCGCATCCGATTTTTCGCCGCCCAATTCCACAGACTAGGGTTTTATTACCGAGGAAGCTCCGCAAAGCTTCTCGACTATAGTATACATATTAGTCACTCCGCCCACGGCCAGCTTTTCCTTGAGATTGAAAAAGTCGAGACAGGTACCGCAGCTGAGCACCTCAACGCCCATGCTCTCCAGATTTCGCAAATCTTCGAGGGAATCCGAGCCTTCGCAGCTCAGTTTAACTCCAGAGTTATAAAGCAGCACTGCCGAAGGCAAAGTTTCCATCTGCAAAAGCGCATAGACAAAACCCTTCATCAATATCGCACCCAGCTCGTCACTTCCACTACCCATATAGCAGGAGCTGATCGCGACTACATTGCCACCGCGCATATCCGGTATGCACACGGTGGGCTCATCCGCCTCGAGCGTCTCGCTTGTCGGCTTCACGCTGAATTTGACGGAAAAAAGCTTATCGCTCTTCTTTTCGCTCGCCACTTCGAAGGACTTGCTGCCGGCGAGTTTGATTAAATTTTGAACCGCAGTCTCGTTGTCCACGAGGACTTCCAAGGTCCCTGGCACCGTAAATGTCTTGAAACTCTTGTTTGCCTCGACCACGGGAATGGGACACTGCTTGCCCGTCATATCTAAAGATTTAGAAAACATCGCTCGATCCTTTCTCGATGCACAAAAGATACTACAGTGCCGCCGTGATTATGGCCATCTTGTAGACTTCCTCGGCATTGCAACCCCTCGAAAGATCGTTGATGGGCGCGTTTAAGCCTAACAGAACGGGTCCGTAGGCATCGTAGCCGCCGAGCCTCTGAGCCATCTTGTAGCCGATGTTGCCGGCCTCGATGCAGGGAAATACGAAGGTATTCGCATAGCCTGCGACCTTGCTTCCGGGGAACTTGAGCTGCCCGACCGTCGGTGAAACCGCCGCATCGAACTGCATCTCTCCGTCTATGGCCATCTCCGGATTTAGCTCTTTGGCAATCCTTGTAGCCTCCTGCGAGAGCTCTACAGTTCCGCCCTTGCCGGAGCCCTTGGTCGAAAAGCTGAGCATAGCCACCTTGGGATCGAGGCCGAAGACTCTCGCGCATTTCTCTATTTCAACAGCCACTTCCGCGAGCTTTTGCGCTCCGCTGAAGCTGACATTGCCTTCCTTATCCAAGCTGTCAGTGTAGTCTATATTTACTGCGCAGTCGCCCATGCAGAGCGTCCTGAACCTCTCTTCTCCCGTCTCGCGGTTGAGGATAAAGCACGAGCTCACCAGATGAGCCCCGGGCTT
>JAAZLU010000139.1 GCA_012799165.1 Clostridiales bacterium | reverse complement strand
CGAAAATAACTTCAGCAAGAAGGTCGAAAGATTTATTCAAGGGCACGAAGTTGTTCCCGTATGTCCGGAAGTATTAGGCGGGCTGCCGATACCGAGAGAGCCGGCTGAAATAGTCGACGGAATAGTCGTGCAAAAGAGTGGCAATTCTGTGGATAATGAATTCAGAAAAGGGGCTCAAACAGCGCTAAATATCGTAATTGACACCGAAGTTGAGCTTGTAATACTTCAATCTAGAAGTCCGTCCTGCGGTGTCAATTCGATATATGACGGATCGTTTACGGGTAAGCTGATTCCGGGAGAAGGAGTCTTTGCCAAAATCCTCAAGGAAGCAAATATTCGGGTAATAGATGTTGAGGACTTATAAGGTAAATTCCACTTTCTGCCCTAAATCATTGAGTTCCTAAGGAAATAACAGATTGCATTATGTTGACATAACGCAATCTATGTTATTTCTTCGAACGGCTCTTAAAAAACTGTTATTTTCTTTAATTTCTATTTATTTACATTTTTCTATTGACATTCTGCTGTAAATATTTTACAATTATTTACAGATCCGGTTGCTGAAGTTAAAACTTATGTTGACAAGAGAAACGAGGTATAGCTCCCGCACCGAAGAAAGATAGAGCCGCCCTGACCGGAGGCGGCTTTGCCTACTTTCTATTCCTCAGCTTCTGCACAGTAAGCAGGTATTCTTCCGGGGGCTCGGCACAGAATTCCATGTATTCCCCGCTCTTTGGATGGATAAAGCCAATGCGCTCCGCGTGCAGCATTTGACCGCTTAGTGTATATGGCTGCTTTTTGGGGCCATAGAGTGGATCCCCTAAAACCGGACGGTCTATATATGCCAAATGGACCCTTATCTGATGAGTCCTTCCGGTCTCGAGCCCCGCATCTATCTCGGTAAAGCCGTTAAAGCGCTCCCTGACCTCCCAATGCGTTACAGCGGGCTTACCATCCCCTACCACCGCCATTTTAAGGCGATTCGAAGGATTTCTGCCTATGGGCGCGTCGATGGTGCCACTCTCTTCGGAAAAGCCGTAAAAACATAGAGCCCTATAGCTGCGAAGCATGCTGCGGTCCGCAAGCTGCCCCGCGAGCGCCGCATGCGCATCGTCATCCTTCGCACAGACCAAAAGCCCCGACGTATCCTTGTCAATCCTGTGGACAATCCCGAGTCTGTCGGGCCCGTTGAGCCCGGAAAGGCTGCCACAGCGAGCAAGCAGCGCATTCACCAGTGTTCCGCTCCTGTTTCCCGGCGCGGGGTGAACAACCATCCCGACAGGCTTATTCACGACTATTATGCTCTCGTCCTCGTAGACTACATCCAGAGGAATATCCTCGGGCAGCGGCACCGCGTCCTTTTCTTCCGGGAGCCTCAGCACTATTCTGGTCCCCGCCTTAAGTTTCTGCTTGCGCGAAAGCAAAGGCTCGCCGTCGGCACTTACAAAGCCGCTCTCCATGAGTTTTTGGATGCGGCTCCTGCTTAAATCTTCAAAGAATGACGAAAGCACGCCGTCGGCCCTCAGGCCCGCATGCTCTTCCTCAATTATAAATTCAAATGTTTCTTCGTGCATCTGTTCCACTACACATCGATCTCGCCGGGTGGCTTAATGCCCTGCTTGGCAAAGTCGCTTATAAGAACGGCGACTACCAAAAGCGCGCATCCGCAGGTGATGCAGATGTCCGCCAGATTGAATACCGGAAGTATATGAATGTCTATGAAATCCGTAACATAGCCGAAGCGCAGCCTGCTTATCAGATTGCCTACGCCGCCTCCACATATCAATGCGATGGAGGCGATTTCGAGCTTGCTCAAGTTCTTCTTATTTACGAAAACATATACCGTGAGAGCCAGAATCATAAGACAAGTAACCACAGTAAGCAAGCCGGTCCTTCCTTTGAGCATTCCGAAAGCCGCCCCGGTGTTTCTGACATGCGCGATGTCGAGAATCTTGGGAATTACGGTGAATCTGTTGAAGTTCATCCTGCTTTCGATATATGCCTTGCTTATTTGGTCTGCAGCTATGCAAACGAGCGCAATAATTACGAACACTCTATTACTCTATTCCTTGCCTCTGACGCTTATTATAGTCTTGAAGAGATCGTCATCGTCATCGTCGCGAACTTCGCTTACAACAGGCCTTTTAATAACTTCCGCGGCGGGAGCCTTGCGGGGCTTTCTCAAGACTTCATCGGAACTGTCCGCAACGCCGAAAATCACCTCGCTTAGAGAATCGAAGCGCTCCAGCTCGCTCTCCATAAAGCTGCGGAACTTGGACTTTATGCTGTTTACTCGCAGCCTAAGCCTCGCTTCCTCCTCCTTGAGGCGCTCGACATTGTCTCTGGCCTGCCTCTGCTTGAGGTCCGCATCGAGCTCCGCATTCTTGACCAGTATATTCGCCCTCTTTTCCGCGCTTGCGGAAATATCCTTCATCAGCTCCTTCGCAGCCTCCAGAGTTTTTAGCACCGCGCCCTCGGTCTCCCTGTAGCCCTCCAGCTGCGTCCTGAGTTCTTCAGCCTGCCTGCTGAGATTTTCGTTGTCCTTTATAATGCTCTCGTAATCGGCTGTCAGCTGATCGAGAAAGACATCGACTTCCTCCTGATTGTATCCGCGAACGGACTTGCCGAATTCCTTCTTTTGTATATCTTCCGGTGTTATCATTGACTACCTCCAGGGACTCTTGATGCCTTCCGTAACCTTATCGACCTTGCGACCGGCATTATAGTCCACATTCACATTTTCAGGGGCGAAGACGAATATGTTATTTGCAACCTTCTGAACATTTCCGTTGAGCGCATATGTCGCTCCGGAAAGAAAATCAAAAATCTTGCGAGCGGTATCCGTCTCGAGATTTTCCAGATTGATGATGACCGGTTTTCTCGCCTTGAGGCTATCCACGAGCTTTGGACTCTCGTCGAAGCTGTGGGGTTCTATCACCAACATCTTAAACTGATTCGTAAGCCTCGCCGTATTGCTCTGGGATCTGGCGGATCCCGGCGGGGTACTCGGAGCCGAAGGTGCCCTGCTTGTAGGCATTCCGGGCGCGGGGCGCTGAGGTATGATGGACTTGTGCTCGGGG